>CAZNBX010000017.1:11260-16596 GCA_964571305.1 uncultured Novosphingobium sp. | reverse complement strand
ATGGACCACACCCCCGTGGACGCTCCCTGCAAACGTTGCCGTCGCCGTGCACCCCGAGTTTTCGTATGCCCGCGTGGAGGCGGAGAAGGACGGGAAGAAGGAGATCCTCTGGATTGCAGAAGACCTGGTCGAGCCGCGCCGCCTTTGCCGACTGGGGCTTTGGCATTTTCCGCACCGACCCCGACAGCAAGCGACACAAAGGCCTGACCTTCATCCTGTTCGACCTGAACAGCCCGGGCATCACCCGCCGGCCGATCCGGCAGCTGCATGGCGATACCGGCTTTGCCGAACTGTTCTTCGATGAAGTGCGGGTGCCGGTCGAAAACTGCCTCGCCGGTGAAGGCCAGGGCTGGAACGTGGCCATGGCCACTGCCGGGTTCGAACGCGGGCTGATGCTGCGTTCGCCGGGCCGCTTTCAGGCCACCGCCAAGCGGCTGGTCGAACTCTACCGCGCGCACGAGGCCGAAGCTTCCCCTGCCGCGCGCGAAGCGGTGATCCAGGCCTGGGGCGCGGCGCAGGCCTATGCTTACAACACCTATGCCGTCGCCTCGAAAATCATGGCCGGTGGGAAGATCGGCGCAGAGGCCAGCCTCAACAAGATCTTCTGGTCGGAACTGGACCGGGCGATGCACCGTACCGCGATGCAGATCCTGGGTGCCCATGCCGAACTGAAGCGCTTCGGGAACGGCCAGATCAACCAGTGGCTGGAAGGCTACATCTTCTCGCTCTCCGGCCCGATCTATGCCGGATCGAACGAGGTTCAGCGCAACATCATTGCCGAGCGCCTGCTTGGCCTTCCGCGTGTGGGAGCAGGCTGATGGATTTCCGTTTCAGCGACGATCAGTTGACCCTTGCAGACAGCGTGCGCGACTATCTGGCCGGAACGCACGGCCCCGAAGTCCTGCGCCGGCTCGATGCCGACGGCAATCGCGACCCCGCGATCTGGCAGGGACTGGTGGAAATGGGCCTGACTGGCCTGCTCGTCCCTGAAGAGCATGGCGGCCTGGGCATGGGACTGGTCGAAGCCGCACTGATCGCGGCGGAATGCGGGCGCGCTTGCCTGGCGGAACCGCTGGTCGATACCGCCTTTGTCGCGGTTCCCTGGTTGGCGAGCCGCGGCGAACTGGACGGCCTTGCCGCCATTGCGGCGGGAGAACGCAAGGTCGCCCTGCCCCATGTGCTCAACCCGTGGGTGGCCGATGGCGAAGGCGCACCGCTGCAAAGCGTCGATCCGCTGCGCAACCTGGCCATGTTCAGCGCCAGTGGCAGTGCCGACGATCACCTGCTCAACCTTGGCGCGCTGATGAGCGCGGCGCAGCTGCTGGGCCTCGCCGATGCGATGCTTCACCAGGCGACCGAGTATGCCAAGGTCCGGACTCAGTTCGGCCAGCCCGTCGGGGCGTTCCAGGGGCTCAAGCACCAACTGGCAAGCTGCGCCGTCGCCGTCGAATTCGCCAAGCCGGTGGTATGGCGCGCGGCGCAAGCGCTGCAGGATGGCCTCGCTTCCGCGCCGGTCCATGTCAGCCACGCCAAGCTCGCCGCCACCGATGCCGCGATCCAGACCGCGGAAACCGCAATCCAGGTCCACGGCGCGATGGGCTATACCTATGAGGTCGACCTGCACTTCTGGATGAAGCGCAGCTGGGCCCTTGCCGGCGCCTGGGGCGACCGGAACTTCCACGTCAAGCGGATCGACGCTGCCGTCCTCGACGGCGGGCTCGCGATCGGCCCCGAACACACCTTTGCCTGGGGAACCCAAGATGGCCGAAGCCTATATCATTGATGCGGTGCGCACACCGATCGGACGCAAGAAGGGCAGCCTGGCCGGGGTCCACCCCGCCGATTTGGGCGCGCACCCAATCAAGGCGCTGGTCGAGCGGACCGGGATCGACGCCAATCTGGTCGACGACGTCGTCTGGGGCTGCTGCGACACCATTGGTCCGCAGGCGGGCGACATCGGCCGCACCGTTTGGCTGGTCGCGGGCCTGCCCCAGCACGTGCCCGGCACCACGATCGACCGCCAGTGCGGATCAAGCCAGCAAGCCGTCCATTTTGCCGCGCAGGGCGTGATGAGCGGCACGCAGGACCTGGTCGTCGCCGGCGGCAGCCAGGCGATGAACGCGATCCCGATTTCGGCCGCGATGCTCGCCGCCGAACCCTATGGCTTCTCCAACCCGTTCAACACTTCGCCCGGCTGGGTCGCGCGTTATGGCGACGGAATCCTGAACCAGATCAACTCGGCGGAAATGATCGCGGCCAAGTGGGGCCTGACCCGCGCTGAGATGGAGGCCTTTGCCGTCGCCTCGCACCAGCGCGCCCAGGCAGCAGCCGACAATGGCTGGTTCGCGAACGAAATCGCGCCGATGGGCGAACTGGCCGCGGATGAAACGATCCGGCCGACCACCACCGCCGAAGGACTGGCTGGACTTCGCACAGTGCAGGAAGGTGGGATCATAACCGCTGGAATTTCAAGCCAAAACTGCGATGGTGCCGCCGCGATGCTGGTCGCCAGCGAACGCGCGGTGAAAGAGCACAACCTGAAGCCGCGCGCACGTATTCACCACATCTCGGTTCGTGCCGACGATCCGGTGTGGATGCTGACTGCACCGATCCCAGCCACCGAATATGCGCTTAAGAAGGCCGGGATGACCGTGGCCGACATCGACCTGTTCGAATGCAACGAGGCCTTTGCTTCCGTGCCGATGGCGTGGATGAAAGAGCTCGGCATCCCGCACGAGAAGGTCAACATCCACGGCGGCGCGATCGCGCTGGGCCACCCGCTGGGCGCCACCGGCGCGCGGCTGATGACCACTCTACTCAACGCACTGGAACGCACCGGCGGGCGCTATGGCCTGCAAACCATGTGCGAAGGCGGCGGCCAGGCCAACGTCACGATTATCGAGAGGCTTTAATGCAGGACAATCCGGCGATCGCCATCCCCAACCTGCTCTATACCTATGCCATGCGTATGGACGACGGCGACCTGGATGGCGCGGCGGCACTTTTCGATCGCGGAAGCATCGTCGCAGCCGGGCAAAGGATCGCCGGGCGTGACACAATTACCGGTATGTGGCGAAAATGGCTGAAGCTCTATGACGGCCGACCGTTGACCCGCCACATCACCACCAACCCGATCATCGAAATCGATGCTGACAACAATGGTGCCACTTGCCAAAGCCAATGGACGGTTATCCAGGCGGCGCCCAACTTCCCTCTGCAGATCGTAGCGTCAGGGCGATACCGCGACCGGCTAACCCTTGATGCCCAGAGCGGCTGGCACTTCACCGAACGCGAGTATGTCCAGACCGACCTTGTCGGCGACAGCAGTGCGCACACTCTGCAACTTCTTTCCTAAAGGACTGAACCCATGGGCATCTGTAACAACCGCACTGTCATCATTACCGGCGCCGCACGCGGCCTCGGCCGGGCCTATGCCCTGGCTTTCGCCGCCGAGGGCGCGAACGTGGTGGTCAACGACATCGGCACTTCGCTGAACGGCGAAGGGCGTGACACCAGCGCCGCCGATGGCGTGGTGGCCGAGATCATTGCCGCTGGCGGCAAGGCCATCGCCAATTACGAGGACATCACCGACTGGGATGCGGCCAAGCGGATCGTCGATGCCGCCGTGGCGGCGTTTGGCGATCTCCATGTCGTGGTCAACAACGCCGGGATCGTCCGCGACCGGATGTTCGTCTCCGCCACGTTGGAAGAATGGGACGCGACCATGCACGTCCACTTGCGCGGACACTTCTGCCTGTCACGCCATGCGGTCGATTACTGGCGGGCCAAGCAGAAGGCCGGGACCAATCCCGATGCGCGGATCATCAACACCTCGTCCGGCGCCGGGCTGCAAGGCTCCATCGCTCAGGCGGCCTATTCGACTGCGAAGGGCGGGATCGCTTCGCTGACGCTGGTCCAGGCGGCTGAACTGGGGCGCTATGGCATTACCGCCAACGCGCTGGCGCCTTCGGCCCGCACCCGCATGACCGAACAGGCTTTTGCCGACAAGATGGCCACCGAAGGGCAGGCTTTCGACGTGATGGATCCGGCCAATATCGCGCCGACCGTGGTGTGGCTGGGATCGGGCGAGAGCGCCGATGTCACCGGCTGCGTCTTCGAACTGGAAGGCGGCAAGATCATGCTCGAAGACGGCTGGCGCGAAGGCCCGGTCGTGGACAAGGGCGCACAATGGCAACCGGCTGAAGTTGGGGCAGCGGTCGAGCAATTGCTCAGCCAGCGCGTTGCCCCGCGCAAGGTCTGGGGGACGGCATAATGGAATTCGCGTTTACCGAAGAACAACAGATGATCGGCGAGACGGCGCGCGCCTTCTTTGCCGAAAACGCCACCAGCGAACGCACCCGCGCGGCCATGGCCGGCGATGGAATCGATCGCGCGCTGTGGAGCGCGTTCTGTCAGGAACTGGGCCTATCGGGCATCGGCATTCCGGAAAGCGCCGGTGGTGCTGGCCTCGGCATGGTCGAACTGGCGATCATCGCCGAAGCGGCAGGGGCGCAAGTGGCCGCCCTGCCCATGCTGGGTTCGCTGGCGATGGCAGCGCAGGCGATTGCCGCGGGTGGCAGTGCCGCCCAGCAGGGCGACCTTTTGCCGGCCCTGCTTTCGGGCGAACTGATCGCGGGTTACGTCCATGACGCCGCGCTGCAGGCCGATGGCAACAGTCTGAGCTGCTCTGCCGGGTTCGTCGCCCATGGCGCGTCTGCTGGCGTGTTTGTCGTCACCAGCAACACCGGGGCGTGGACCGTGCGCGCCGATGCGCCGGGCGTTACCGTTGCCGCGCTGACCACGATGGACCAGACCCGCCCCTATGCCCGCGTCACGCTGGCCGGGGCTCAGGGCGAGCCGCTCGACAATCCCGCCGCCGCGATTGCCGCCGCGCACCGCGCCGGGTTCGTCGCGGTTGCGGCCGAAGCCTTGGGCGGCGCGCAAGCCTGCCTCGATCGCACCGTCACCTATGCCAAGGAACGCGTGCAGTTCGGCCGGGCGATCGGCTCGTTCCAGGCCTACAAGCACCGCCTGGCCGACATGATGATCGAGATCGAGCAGGCCCGCTCGGCAGTCTATTGGGCGGCTTGCGCAGTCGACGAAGGCTCTGATGAGGCCGAACTGGCGCTCCATTCCGCAAAGAGCTTTGCCGCCGACACCTATTTCATGTGCGCCGGCAACCAGATCCAGTTGCACGGCGGGATCGGGTTCACGTGGGAGCACGATGCTCACCTGTTCTTCAAGCGGGCCCGCGCGATCCAGACGATGCTGGGCAGCGGCAACTGGCACCGCGAACAAATTGCCACGATGATTTTGGGAGGAGCGGCATGAAGCTG
>CAZNBX010000017.1:10987-11250 GCA_964571305.1 uncultured Novosphingobium sp. | reverse complement strand
CGACGAGCAGTTCCGCCAGGAGTGTGCCGACTGGCTCAACGCCGAGATGGCCGGTGAATTCCGCGACATCAAGGGCATCACCAAGCTGACCGCCAGCCCGGAACGCCGCAAGGAGTGGGAACAGCGCCTCGGCGAAGCGAAATGGGGCTGCATCGGCTGGCCCGCGCAATGGGGTGGCCGTGACGCCACGCTGGCGCAGCAGGTTATCTTTGCCGAAGAATACGCTCGCGCCGGTGTGCCGGGCCGCGTCAACCACATCGGCA
>CAZNBX010000017.1:0-10971 GCA_964571305.1 uncultured Novosphingobium sp. | reverse complement strand
CCGAACTGGCCGGGCCAACCATTCTGGCCTTCGGCACGCCCGAACAGCAGCAGCGTTTTCTACCCGGGATCGCCGCGGGCAAGACCATCTTCTGCCAGGGCTTTTCCGAGCCGGGCGCGGGTTCCGACCTTGCTTCGGTCCGCACCAAGGCGCGTCTCGAAGACAATGAATGGGTGGTCAACGGCCAGAAGATCTGGACCAGCCTCGCCCACATCTCCGACTGGATCTTCGTGGTTTCACGCAGCGAAGAAGGTTCCAAGGGCCCCAAGGGGCTGACCTTCCTGATGATGGAAATCGACCAGCCGGGAATCGAAATCCGCGGGATCAAGCAGATCAACGGCGATGCCGAATTCAACGAAACCTTTTTCACCGATGCGCGCTGCCCAGCCGATAGCCTGATCGGCGCGGTTGGCGATGGCTGGAAGATCGCAATGGGTCTGCTGGCCTTCGAACGGGGGGTTTCCACGCTGGGCCAGCAAATGGGCTTTCGCAACGAGCTGGATGAAATCATCGCCGCCGCCAAGGCCAATGGCGCGGCCCAGGACCCGCTGATCCGCCAGCGCATCGCCAAGGCGGAAATCGGCCTGCGCCTGATGCGCTACGGCGCGCTGCGCATGCTGTCGCAGACCGATCATTCGAAGATCGACGGGGCCGCACTAACCTACAAGATCCAGTGGGCCAGCTGGCGCCGCAGCCTGGGTGAACTAGCGATGGACGTGCTGGGCCAGGCCGGCGAAGTGGCCGATGGCAGCGAATACGAGTGGGACACCCTGCCCAACCTGTTCCTCTATTCGCGCGCCGACACGATCTATGGCGGCACCAACCAGATCCAACGCAACCTGATCGCCGAACGCGGTCTGGGGATGCCGCGCGAGCCGCGGGGTGACGTGTAATGGCCGCTGCGATCCCGCCCTATCCGCAGGGCCGCAACCTGCTGGCCGGCAAAACCGTGGTGGTCACTGCCGCCGCCGGCACCGGAATCGGCTTTTCCGCCGCCAAGCGCGCGGTGGAAGAAGGCGCGAGCGTGCTGATGAGCGACTTCCACGAGCGCCGACTGGGCGAAGCCGCCGACCGGATCGCTGCCGAATGTGGCCAGCGCCCGGCGACTTTCGTGTGCGACGTGACCAACCAGGACCAGGTCCACGCGCTCCATGCGGCGGCATTGGCGCAACTCGGCCATGTCGACGTGCTGAGCAACAATGCCGGCCTCGGCGGTGAGGTCGACGTCGTCGACATGAGCGACGAGCAGTGGTTCCGCGTGCTCGACGTGACGCTCAACAGCGTGTTCCGCATGAGCCGGGCGTTCCTGCCCGCGATGTACGAACGCAAGGCCGGGGTGATCGTCAACAACGCCTCGGTGCTGGGCTGGCGCGCGCAAAAGGGGCAGGCCCACTATGCTGCTGCCAAAGCCGGCGTGATGGCCTTCACCCGCTGTTCGGCGGTGGAAGCGGCAGAGCACAACGTGCGGATCAACGCGGTTGCCCCGTCGATCGCGATGCACGCGTTCCTCGCCAAGGTCACCACGGACGAGTTGCTGGCCGAACTTTCCGCCAAGGAAGCCTTCGGGCGTCCGGCCGAAGTGTGGGAAGTGGCCAACGTGATGATGTTCCTCGCCTCGGACCTGTCCTCTTACATGACCGGCGAAGTGCTGTCGGTCTCGAGCCAGAGGGCCTGACCATGGCGAAGATCTATTCCAATCCGCGCGACCTGATCGGTCAGGAGGGCACCGCGCTTGGCCCGACCGAGTGGCTGGCGATCGAACAAGACCGCGTTAACGGCTTCGCCGAGGTGACCGGCGATCACCAGTGGATCCACGTCGATGTCGAACGGGCCAAGGACGGACCGTTTGGCGGGACCATTGCCCATGGCTACCTGACGATGAGCCTGGTCAACTTCTTCCTGCCCGACCTGATCGAGGTGCGCGGCTTTACCCATGCGGTGAACGTTGGCGCAGACCGGCTGCGCTTCCTTGCCCCGGTCAAGGTCGGCAGTCGCATTCGCGGCGTTGGCGAGATTGTCGGCGTCGAGGAGATCAAGGGCGCGATCCAGTCGGTCGTCCGGGTCACTGTCGAAATCGAAGGCAGCGACAAGCCAGCCTGCGTGGTCGACACGATCAGCCGCTATTTTCCGGAAGGTTGAGCCTATGCCCACTGCAGAGCAGATGGAAGCCGCCGTCCACGCCTATGTCGCGGCGTTTGACGCGGGGGATCCTGAAATGGCCGCCGCGATCTTTGCCGAGGATGCCGTGGTCGAAGATCCGATCGGCAGCCCGCCGCGTGTCGGCATGGCCGCAATCCGCCAGTTCTATGCGGAATCGATGGCCACTGGCGCCAAGCTCCATCTTGCCGGGCCGATCCGGGTGGCCGCGGCCCATGCCGCCTTTGCCATGCAGGTCCGTCTGAACTGGGACGGCAAGGACATGGCGATCGACGTGATCGATACCTTCGCGTTCGACGCGGACGGGAAGGTCAAGGAAATGAAGGCCTATTTCGGCCCCGGCAACATGATCGCCGGTTAAGCTCAAAGGATTGTTCCATGCGTGATGCCGCCATCGTTTCCACCGCCCGCACCGCCATTGGCAAGGCCTATCGCGGCGCCTTCAACGATACCGAGGCTCCCGTCCTCTCGGCCCATGTGGTCGATGCGGCGCTGGAGCGCGCGGGGATCGACCCGGCCCGGGTCGACGACGTCTACCTTGGCTGCGGCAACCACTGGAACACGCAGAGCTACAACCTTGGGCGCCTGACGGTCCACGCATCGCGCCTGCCAAACGCCACCAGCGGCTTCACCTTGGACCGCAAGTGCTCGTCGGGCCTTAACGCCATTGCTCTGGCCGCGCGCGCGATCCGCTGCGACGAAGTGGACGTGGCAGTTGCTGGCGGGGTCGAGACAATCTCGATGACGCTCAACAAGTTTGCCCCCGCCTGGCGCAACCGCTCGGAGGCAGTGATTGCAGCTGATCCGTATGCCTACATGGCGATGATCGAAACCGCCGAAGTCGTGGCCGAACGCTATGGCATAAGCCGCGAGGACCAGGACGCGTTCTCCGCACTGAGCCAGCAACGCGCAGGCGCCGCGCAGGCCGCCGGTCGTTTCGAGACGGAAATCACCCCGATCACCGTCGAAAAGAGCCTGAAGGACAAAGAAGGCAACGAGACCGGCCGCGAAACCGTGACCCTGACCGCCGATGAAGGCGTGCGCGGTGATACCACCGCCGAAGGACTTTCGACCCTGCGCCCGGTGTTCAAGGACGGCATGGTCATCAAGGAAGGCCGCCACATCACCGCCGGCAACGCCTCGCAACTGTCGGATGGCGCATCGGCCCAGGTACTGATGGACCTTGGTACGGCGCAGAAGGAAGGCCTGCCGGTCCTGGGTATCTATCGCGGGTTCCAGGTCGCTGGCTGCGAACCCGATGAAATGGGCATCGGCCCGGTGTTTGCGATCCCCAAGCTGCTCGACCGGGCGGGACTGAAGATCGACGATATCGGCCTGTTCGAAATCAACGAGGCGTTTGCTAGCCAGGCGATCTATTGCCAGCGCAAGCTGGAAATCGACCCCGCCAAGCTCAACGTCAACGGCGGCGGAATCGCGCTGGGCCATCCCTTTGGCATGACTGGCAGCCGCCTGGTCGGCCACGCCTTGATCGAAGGCAAGCGCCGCGGGGTGAAGTACGTGGTCATTTCGATGTGCGTTGCAGGCGGTATGGGCGCGGCCGGCTTGTTCGAAGTCGCCTGAGATGACGACTCCGCTGCCCTTGACGATCCCGCACGCGGCGGCGGAGGCCGCCCGGCGCTGGGGCGCTACAACCGCGCTGATCGAAGGCGATGAGCGCCGCACTTTTTCCCAGCTGTGGGACGAGTGCCGCGCTGCTGCGTCGGCCCTGCTGGCGCGCGGGGTCAAAGCCGACGACCGGATCGCGATCTGGGCGCCCAACAGCCGGGAATGGGTCGTTGCCGCGATTGCCGCGCAAACCTGCGGGGCGGCGATCGTTCCGCTCAACACCCGGCTCAAGGGACGCGAAGCCGGAGACATCCTGCGCCGCACCCACGCGCGGTTGCTGTTCACGGTCACCGGCTTCCTCGGGATCGATTACCCGGCGCTGCTGGCTGGTGAAGAATTACCCGATCTGGCTGAAACCGTGCTGCTTGACCGCGATTTCACCACCTTCACCGCTTCTGGCAAGGGTGCCCAGGATCCCGCGATCGACACCGCGCTGAGCCAGCTGACGGCAGAACACGTCTCCGACATCATGTTCACCAGCGGCACCACCGGCGTGCCCAAGGGCGTGCTGATGACCCACGGCGGCATCCTGCCCCAGGTTGGCGTGTGGATCGGCAATACGGGCTTGTCCGAAGGCGAGCGCTACCTGATCGCCAACCCGTTCTTTCACTCGTTCGGGATGAAGGTCGGCTGGGTGGCCTGCCTCGTCGCTGGCGCGGTGATGGTGCCGATGCCGCAATTCGACGTGGCCGAGGCGATCCGCCTGATCGAGCAGGAGCGTATCGCCTTCCTGCCCGGCCCCCCGACGATCTTCCAAATGCTGCTGGCTGAACGCGAGCGGAACCCGTTCGATGCCAGCTCGCTGCGTGGGGGCACCACGGGGGCAGCGACCGTCCCTCCCGTACTGATCGAACGGATCCGCTCCGAACTCGGCATGCGTGACATCATCACCGCCTATGGCATGACCGAGTGCGTCAACATCACCTCGTGCCGCCCGGGTGATCCGGTGGACCTGATCGCCAATACGTGCGGTGCAGCCATTCCCGGCAACGAGGTGATTATCGCGGACGACGACGGTCGCGAGTTGCCCCGCGGAGAGACCGGCGAAATCCTGGTGCGCGGGATCGGCGTGATGCGCGGCTATCTGGACGATCCTGTCGCGACGGCAGAGGCAATCGACCAGGATGGCTGGCTCCACACTGGCGATGTCGGGACGATGGATCAGGCCGGCTATGTCCGGATTACGGACCGCAAGAAGGACATGTACATCTCGGGCGGCTTCAACTGCTATCCTGCCGAGATCGAGAAGCTGCTGGCCGCCCATCCCGCGATCAGCATGGTCGCCGTGATTGGCGTGCCCGACGAGCGCATGGGGGAAGTCGGCAAGGCTTTCGTCGTGCTGCGCCCTGGTCTGGCCTTGACCGCCGAGGAACTGATCGCCTGGTCGAGGGAGAACATGGCCAATTACAAGGTACCGCGCCATGTCGCTTTCATCGACGAATTGCCCCGCAATGCGGCCGGCAAGGTCGCCAAACTGGAACTCTCCTGATCTCTCGAGAGCGAGCCTGGGCAGCCAATTTCGGGACTATCGCAGCGTTTCAGCGAGCGATTTCGGCCACTTTTCGCTGATATAACGCCTCATTGCGTATTTAGATTTGACTTTTTTTACGCATTTGTTCAATCAACGTCACGGAGAACGACGTTAAAGTGTTCATGGGAGAGGATTGATGACGGTTACCCGTTTCTCACAAGTGATTACCCGCAGCCTGATCGGCGCCAGCATGATCGCCCTAGCCACGCCCGCGCTGGCCCAGGAAGCTGCAGATAAGGAAGACAAGGGCCTCGGCGAAATCGTCGTGACCGCGCAAAAGCGTGAGCAGAACCTTCAGGACGTGCCGCTCGCCATCAGCGCGATCAGCTCGGAGAAGGTTGCGAAGCTCGGCATTTCCGACTCGCGCGATCTCTCGGGCATGGCACCGAACGTCACGATCACCCAGGGCACGACCAGTAGCAATGCCGCCGTGATCTCGATCCGCGGCATTCCGACCCCGGCCAGCGAAACCTTTGGCCTCGACACCTCGAATGGCCTCTATGTCGATGGCGTCTACATCGCCCGCTCGGGCGCCAGCGCGCTCGACGTGATGGATGTGGAGCGGATCGAAGTCCTGCGCGGTCCGCAGGGCACCTTGTTCGGCCGCAACACCACCGGCGGTGCCATCCATTTCATCTCGCGCAAGCCTTCGGAAACGATGCAGCTCAAGGCCGAGGCAGGAATTGGCAACTACGGCGCCTGGAGTGGCAAGGCCACGCTGGATCCGGGCAAGATCCTCGGCATCGCAACCAGCTTCTCGTACAGCCACCGCGAGCGCAACGGCGTGGTCGACAACATCCTCCAGTCCGACAAGTCGAAGGACCCGGGTGCACGCCAGACCGATGCTTTCCGCGGTGCAGCTCGCGTCGAACTGGGCGCTACCGGATCGATCCAATACATCTTCGACTGGTCCAAGACCACCGGCAGCCCGACCAATTTCCAGCTGACCAATGTCGCTGACGGTTCGATCCGCCCGCCGGCGTTGATTAATGGCCAGTCGGTTGTTGTCACCCAGCAGGCACCTGTTAAGCAGTACCTTGCCGGTGCGACGTTCGCGAACGCCGCCTGCGCCGCGCTCGCCGCTCCGACCCGCGTCTATCGCGAACAGGTCTGCAATGACATCTCAAGCTACTCCATGGACAAGACCTGGGGTCACAACCTGCAGGTTGAGAACGACTTCGGTGACTTCAAGGTGAAGTCGACCACGGGGTATCGTTTCTGGAATAATGACAGCAACACTGATCTCGATGGCCTGGGCGCCTTCTCGGGCCCGCTGTTCACAAGCGCCACGCTGTTCAACGGCCTTCCGGCATCTTTGCTGGGCTACCTGCCCACGACGGTTATTCCTGCTGGTTATGCTGCGTATTTTGCCGCACAGCCGGTTCCCCGGGTGACCCAGAACCTGTTCGACACGAACAACCAGCGTCGTCACAAGCAGTTTAGCCAGGAAGTTGAAATTAGCGGCGACAGCGACACGCTCGATTGGGTCCTCGGCGGCTTCTACTTCTGGGAAAAGGGTAGTGAAAACAATCCGCAGAACAGCGGCTTTGTTTACGACACCAACGGCATATTCATTTCCAAGTTTGGCGCTCTTGGCCCGATGTTTGCCGCCGCCAACCCGGCGCAGTATCGCATGGTCCAGACACTGGCGACGCTGAAGTATACAGCGACAAGCGAGAGCACTGCGGCATACGGCCAGTTCACGCTCTATCCGGGCGGTCGTGACAGCGGCCTGCGCCTGACCGCCGGTGGCCGCTACACCTGGGACAGCAAGTCGATGAACCGCACCCAGAACGGTGCCGCTCCGCTTGCGACCGCTGAAACCGGCGATGCCAAGTTCCACAAGTTCACCTGGAACCTGATGCTTGGTTATGACGTTGCAGACGGCATTTCGACCTATGCCCGTGCTGCAACCGGCTATCGTTCGGGTGGCTTCAACGCCCAGGATGCGGCCGTGAATGGCATCCTGCCGTACTTCAAGCCGGAAAACGTCACTTCCTATGAAGTTGGCTTGAAGACCGAACTGCTGGACCGTCGCCTGCGCCTGAACGTCGCTGGCTACTTCAACCAGTACAAGGATCTGGCGGTCAACATCCCGCGGACCGATGCCCCTGCAGGGACCTTCGCGTCGCGGGTCGGCAATGCCGGCAAGGTCGAATATACCGGCTTCGAAATCGAAGCCCAGGCCAAGCTGACCGACAACTTCACCTTTGAAGGCAACCTTGGTTACGTCGACATCAAGTTCAAGGAACTGATGTCGGGCCAGTCGACCACGGCCGGCGCCGCGCCGATCAACGTCGCCTCGGTCAGCCATGCGGGCTACACTTCGCCGTTCACTGCCAATGCCGCACTGAACATGCAGTTCCCGCTTAGCGACAACGGGGCCCGCTTGGTTGGCCGGGTCAGCTATACTTACGAAGACGGCAAGTACAGCTTCACCAACGACATCTCGACACCGTTCGACAGCGCACTGAAGGGTGACAACCGCAACACGGTTGACGCACAGATTGGGGTTGATCGCATTCCGCTCGGTGGTGCTCAGGCTGAAATCAAGCTGTGGGTGAAGAACCTTACCAACCAGCACGCTTTCGTCCGCGGCATTGACTTCGGTCAGCTCGGCTATGGCGGCGGCTACTATGCCGATCCGCAGACCTACGGGGCAACGCTCGGCTTCAAGTTCTGATGAACTGACCAGAGTTCCGTTTGGAAATATGGATGTGGCGCATCGGCCTGGCCGGTGCGCCACATTTGTTTGCGCACCGGTTCCCCACGTTTGATCACGGCTGCCAAGGTTGCAGCCGAAGGCGCGCCATCGGCATAACCGATAGCGCTGCCCAGCCTCGATCTTTCGGCGCTCTAGCTGGCTTTGATCCGGTAGCGGATCGGCAGATGCTTAAGTCCGCCCGTGTGGTTGGTCTTGACCCACTCCGGCTCGCCGGCGAGTTCGACATGCTCGACCCGCGCCACGATTTCATGCAGCAGTGCCTCAAGCTCCATTTCGGCAAGAATGCGGCCAAGACAGTGGTGCGCGCCAAAGCCGAAGGCGACGTGGCGGTTAGGGCTGCGGTCGACGCAAAACCGGTCAGGATCGGGGAAAGCCTCTTCGTCGCGGTTGCCTGAAAGGTACATCAGGCAGACGCTCTCACCCGCCTTGATCGATTGCCCGGCCAGCTCGGTATCAACCGCCGCCGTGCGCATGAAGTGCCGGACCGGGGTGGCCCAGCGAAAGATCTCCTGTGCCGCGATGGGGATCAGCGCTGGGTCAGCCTTGAGCTTGGCAAACTCTTCCGGATGCCGCGCCAGTTGCATCATCCCGACGCCAACCGATGAACTCGTGGTGTCGTGCCCTGCCGCGGCAAGCAACATGCCGTAGGACAGCGTGTCCATGTCGGACAGCGGTTCGCCGTCGAGCCGGGCGTTGGCCACGACCGACATCAGGTCATCGCGGGGATCGCCCCGCCGCTCGGCGACGATCCCGGCAAGGTAGCCGAAAAACTCCATCGCGACGGCCTGTCCATGATCGCCGCCGCGCTGCCGTTCCGGATCCTGTGCGCCAAACAGCTCCTGCGTCAGCCGCAGGACTAGCGGCGCGTCGCTGTCAGGCAGGCCAAGGATCGAGGTGATCATGATCAGCGGATAGGGAACTGCTATCTCCTCGACGAAGTCGCATTCCCCGCCAAGTGCGGCGAGCTTGTCGACATATTCACGGGCGAGCTCGGCCATCCGCGTACGCAGGGTATCGAGGAAGCGCGAGTTGAACCATGATTGCGTGAGATTGCGGTGGGCGCGGTGGTCGGCGCCGTCCATGTCCAGCAGGGTCCTGACCGGGCCAGTGCGTACCCCCCACTGTGCAATGATGGCATCCTCGATGTCGCGCGGAATCAGGGTCTGGCGCGGTCCGGCCAGCCAGGTCTTGCCGTCGCGCTCCACCGCCATGATCGGATCGCGGCGCAGCACCGCCCAGAATGGCCGGTAAGGATCCTGATCGATCCAGACCACCGGTCCGCTTGCGCGCATTTCGGCGCAGCGCCGAGCGATCTCGGTTTCATCGAGGTAGGCTTCTGGCGAAAAGATGTCGATCTTGCTTGTCGGACGTTCCATATCTGCGCTCTCCCATTTCCCGCAGCGGCTTTGTGGTTCGTCTTTAATCCAGACTTGCGCGGAACGCGCTTGGCGTCCCGCCCATTTTGGGCAACACAGGTGCTGAGGAGGAAAGAACTATGAGTGAACTCGACCTGCATCGGAACTTTGGCAAGGTTCATGCTCTGCATGTCGCGGCGCTGACCCGGCATCTGATTGCTTGCCGCAGCGCCTGCGATGGTGATCTGGACTTGTTCCTGGTTCTTACCATCATCGGCGAACGCAGTTTCGCCGCCCGCAACGCCCCCAGTGGGATGAGCTTGGAGGATTTTGCCGAGCGCCCGGTGAGTACTGTGCGGCAAGAGGCGATCAACCTCCAATCAATCGCGGACTATAGCGGAATCCCTCGCGAAACCGTGCGGCGCAAGCTTGGAATTCTGCTCAACCGTGGCTGGGTGCAACGCGACGAACACGGGTTCTATGCAGCGACCGACCAGGCAAAGGACAACCTCTCCGAACTGACCAAAAGCTCGCTTCGCTACCTGCGCGATATGGAAGCCGCGTTTTTGACGTCCCAAAAGAAGCCAGCACGACAATAAAGTGCAGTACACTTCCGGCACCAAGCATTTTCGCGCAAAGCGCGCGGCGACATAGCCCGACGGGTCCCTTTTCGCCCCTAGCTCCGATAGGATGGATCAATCCGGTCCAGCTTGCGCAATAGCGCCGGCCAAGCGAGCCTCTGCGCGACCATGGTCACTGTCTCGGATGCGGTCTGGCCGGCAACCTTTTCTGCTGTCCCTTGCGGTGGGTTATAAAGACCATCCCTGCCGGCAGAGAGCATCATGACCTGAGCCTCACAGGCTCTTTCAAGGAAGTAGAGCCGCAAGAAGCACGTGGCGACACTGTCTCCCACTGCCAAGGTGCCATGATTGCGCAGGATCATGCTATTCTTGACGCCCATGTCAGCGACGAGCCGCTCGCGCTCTTCCAGGTCGGTCGCGATGCCTTCGTAGTCATGATAGGCCAGATCATGCAAAGAGGTCATGGCGGTCTGCGTGTGTGGCATCAGGCCTTCGGCCATCGCACTTACGGCCTGCCCATGCGGCGTGTGCAAGTGCATCACCGCATGGGCATCTTCGCGGGCCATGTGCAGAGCGGAATGGATCGTAAAGCCAGCGGGATTGACCGGATGCGCTGTGGGCATGACCGGATTGCCGTCCACGTCGATCTTGACCAGCGACGATGCGGTAATCTCGTCAAACATCATGTCATAGGGATTGATCAGGAAGTGGTGTTCCGGACCCGGGACCCGGGCAGACAGATGCGTGAAGATCAGATCGTCCCAGCCATAAAGCGCAACGAGCCGGTAAGCCGCGGCAAGGTCCACCCGCACCGCCCACTCTTCGGCACTGACGCTTGACCGAATGTGCTCATCATTGCTGGCAGTCGCGATTTCCAAAATCGTTGCCATCCCGTGTCTCCGTATACGTTTGTTTGGCTCAAGCAGTTGTGCTGGCTTGGATATCCGCACCCGGTTCCGGCAAGGTGCTGTTTATGCCAGGGCGACGTCCATCCAT
>CAZNBX010000016.1:13823-17645 GCA_964571305.1 uncultured Novosphingobium sp. | reverse complement strand
CTTCTTGACGCCCTGCATCAGGCCGATGTTGCCCTCTGCAATCAGTTCCGACACCGGCAGGCCATAGCCGCGATAGCCCATCGCGATCTTCGCCACGAGCCGCAGGTGGCTGGTCACCAACTGCTTGGCGGCTTCCGGGTCCTGGTGTTCGGCAAAGCGCTTGGCGAGCATGTATTCCTGCTCAGCCGTCAGCACCGGGAATTTCTTGATCTCCGCCAGATAACGGTTGAGCCCCTGTTCACCGCCGAGGGTGGGCATGGTCGTGCCGTTGCTGTTGGACTTGCGTTCGGGTTCGGACATCTGACTCACTCGTCCTTTCATTGTCGGCTCACCCTTGAAAGAACCCTATAGAGGCGTTCTTCGGCGGCAGCCACATGGATTTAAGTGCTAACACACAAGCCGTGCTTTAGCCCCTCAATTCGACCAACAGCCCGGCCATGTCGGCGGGCAACCTGCTCTCAAAGCGCAGTTCTGCCCCCGTGACCGGGTGGATGAAGCCCAGCACTGCGGCATGCAGCGCCTGTCGGGCGAAGTGAAGCTGGTTGAGAATCGGCCGAAGCCGCTGAGGCGTGCGTCCATATACAGGATCGCCCAATAGCGGATGGCCGATTGACGACATATGAACGCGCACCTGGTGGGTCCTGCCCGTTTCCAGGCGGCATTCGACCAGGGCCGAGCCGCTTAGTGGCTCTATCGTCTTGTAATGCGTGACCGCATGCTTGCCCCGGCCGTCCTCGACCAGACCCATCTTTTTGCGGTTGGCGGATGAACGGGCAATCGCGCCGCGCACCGTTCCGGCAGGAGGGACAGGATGCCCCGCGACTATGGCGAAATAGGCGCGCTCGATCGAGTGATCGGCAAATTGCCGTGCCAATCCTTCGTGCGCGGCGTCGGTCTTGGCGACGACCAGCAGGCCCGAAGTGTCCTTGTCGATGCGGTGGACGATCCCGGGGCGAGCAACCCCGCCGATGCCGGAAAGCTGCCCACGGCAATGGTGCAGCAAGGCATTGACCAGTGTGCCATCCAGATTGCCCGCGGCCGGATGGACGACGAGGCCTGCCGGCTTGTCGACCACGATCAGGTGCTCATCTTCGTAAACGATGCTCAGCGGAATGTCCTGGGCCTCGGCCTCAGCCGGAGCAGCGGCGGGAACGTGCACTTCGAAAGCGGTTCCAGCGGCGGGTTTGAAGCTGGCCTGGGCTGCGACCTTGCCGTCCAGCAGGACGCGTCCTTCGCCAAGCAGTGCCTTGATCCGCTCGCGCGACAGGCCGCTGGCTTCGGCCAGAGCCTTGTCGAGCCGTTGGCCTGCTTCGGCAACCACGCCGGAAATGATGGAATTCCCCCCGTTCATTGCTAGCTAGTTGGGGATGGACCTTGAAGTGACAAGTGGCGCAATTGCCACACTGCTCAAAGAAGCGACTTTGGCGTCGCCGCGCGAGTGCTGCGGACTGCTGTTGGGGCGCGGCCTTTGCATCGCCCGCGCATTGCCCGCGGCGAATGTCCATCCTGAACCGGACCGGCATTTCGAGATTGATCCAGCCGCTCTGATCGCGGCCCTACGGTGCGAAAGAGAGGGCGGTGAGGAGGTCCTCGGCTACTATCATTCGCACCCGAACGGTGCGGTGCGTCCATCCGCCGAGGATCTGGCCTGCGCCAGTGGCGACGGCCGGATCTGGGCAATCGTCGCGGCTGGCGTCGTAACGTGGTGGCGCGACGATAAAGAGGGATTTGAACCGCTTTCCCTGCGACTCGTGGAAGGCTAAGGAGGGTGCGTAGTTACCCAGGGACGCACATGACTGATACTTCGCTTGATCTTTCCCCGCTCGACCTCGCCAGCCTGCTGTGCTCGCGCCTGTGCCACGATTTGCTCAGCCCCGTTGGCGCGCTGTCGAACGGACTGGAACTTCTCGCCGAGGAGAAGGATCCGGAAATGCGCAAGCGGTGCATGGAACTGCTGGAGCAGTCGGCTCGGACCAGCGCGGACAAGCTCAAGTTCTTCCGTCTCGCGTTCGGCGCGGCGGGCGGTTTCGGCGAGAATGTATCGATCGAAGAGCCCAAGGCGCTGATCGAGGCCCTGGTGACCGGAAATGCGCGGATCACCCTGGGCTGGGCCCTGGGCGCGGCTGCCTTGCCCAAGCCGGCGGTGAAGGTCATGCTCAACCTGGCGCATATCGCAATCGATGCGCTGGTTCGCGGCGGCACGCTCGATATCGGAGCGGAACAGCGCGACGGTGCCAGCGAGATCGTGGTGCGCGCATCAGGACCGAAGATCGCCTTTGACCCGGTCATTGGACGTGCCCTGGATGGCCAGCTTGGTGCAGGTGAATTGACCAGCCGGACGGCTGCCGCTCACATGATCCAGCAGCTTGCCGCCTCCATGGGCGGCGGCCTGCAATTTGCCCTGACGGACGACGCCCTTGTCCTTGGCGCGGTCTTACCGGGATAAAATGACCGCATGAGCGAGTTGATCCGCTGCGAAAGTCCGTCGCCCAACTGGAACGAGCGGCAGTTGCCCATTTCGATGGTGGTGCTCCACTATACCGGCATGCAGAGCGCCGCGGAGGCGCTGGAGCGCCTTTGCAGCGAAGAGGCGCAGGTTTCTGCTCATTACCTGATTGAAGAGGACGGCACGGTCCACCGGCTGGTCCGCGAGGATCGCCGTGCGTGGCACGCGGGCAAGTCGTTCTGGCGCGGCGTGACCGACGTGAACTCGGCTTCGATCGGGATCGAACTGGTCAATCCGGGACACGAATTCGGCTATCGACCCTTTCCCGATGCCCAGATGGAAGCCTTGCTCCCGCTGCTGGCCGACATGGTCCAGCGGCACGACATTCCCCGGGCCAATGTCGTGGGCCATTCCGATGTGGCTCCGGCGCGCAAGGAAGACCCCGGCGAACTGTTCGATTGGGAATTGCTGGCCGCTCACCGCCTTGCCCTGCGCACGCCGCGGGTGTCCGCGCCCAGTCCCTATGAGAATGATGGCGCCTTCTTCCTGGCGTTGGAGCGCTGGGGTTATGACATTTCCGACCAGCAGGCGGCGGTCCGCGCCTTTCAGCGGCGCTGGCGCCCGCATATCATCGATGGGCAAGTCGATGGCGAGTGCTCGGCCATCCTGTTCTCTTTATTGTTGGACCGCGACGACGGACGCACTAGATAGGCCCTCGCCAGGGGGCCGGGCAGCCGCGTCATTCGCAAGAATGCCGAGGAAAGTCCGGGCTCCACGAAACAAGGGTGGCGGGTAACGCCCGCCGGGCGACTTGCTTGCAGGGAAGCCCAGGGAAAGTGCCACAGAGAGCAGACCGCCTCGACCAGTTTGAGGTAAGGGTGAAAGGGTGCGGTAAGAGCGCACCGGGGCCCTGGTAACAGGGCTCGCACGGCAAACCCCACCCGGAGCAAGACCGAATAGGGGCGGCGCGTCTTTCCGCAAGGAGGGACAGGTCAGTTTCGGACCCGACCGCCCGGGTTGGTTGCTAGAGCGGCGGAGCGATCCGTCGCCGAGAGGAATGGCTGCCAGTGCGGATACGGTCTCTTGTGGGATACCGTCCGCGCTACAGAACCCGGCTTACAGGCCCCCTGGCGTTTTTACGGCCGCCCGACACTGACGTAGGTAAAGCCTTTGGCTCGCACTTCCGCCGGGTCATAGACATTGCGCAGGTCGACCAGCACCGGGGCCGCAATCTTCTTGATCCGGTCCAGATCGAGCGCACGGAAGGCGTCCCATTCGGTGACGATCACGGTCGCGTCTGCCCCTTCGATGGCGGCATAGGCATTGGGCTGCATGGCCACAGCAGGCATCAGCGGTTTGGCCAGTTCCATCCCTTC
>CAZNBX010000016.1:3699-13813 GCA_964571305.1 uncultured Novosphingobium sp. | reverse complement strand
CCGGCTTACAGGCCCCCTGGCTTATTATGGACGACCGACGCTCACGTAGGTGAAGCCCTTCGCCCGCACTTCGGCGGGATCATAGACGTTGCGGAGGTCGACCAGCACCGGAGCGCTGGCAATCCTCTTGATGCGATCCAGATCGAGCGCACGGAAGGCATCCCATTCGGTCACAATCACCGTGGCATCGGCACCTTCGATGGCGGCATAAGCGTTCGGCTGCATTGCCACGTCGGGCATCAGCGGCTTGGCCAGGTCCATCCCTTCAGGATCGTAGCCCGCGACTTCAACGCCAGCATCCGCCAGAGCCTGGGCAATCGCGATTGACGGGGCATCGCGCATGTCGTCGGTGTTCGGCTTGAAGGTCAGGCCCAGCAGCGCAACCTTCTTGCCGCGCGCTGCTTCCATGCCGCCCAGCGCCTCGATCACCTTGCGGCCCATTGCGCGCTTGCGGGCATCGTTGACCTTGACCACCGCCTCGACGATCCGGGTCGGAGCCTCGTAATCCTCTGCGGTCTTGAGCAGGGCCAGGGTGTCCTTGGGGAAGCACGAGCCGCCATAGCCGGGGCCGGCGTGAAGGAACTTCGGCCCGATGCGGCCGTCCATGCCGATGCCCCGGGCGACGTCTTGAACGTCAGCCCCAACCTTTTCGCAAAGGTCGGCCATTTCGTTGATGAAGGTGATCTTCACCGCGAGGAAGGCATTGGCTGCATACTTGATCAATTCCGACGAGCGGCGGCTGGTGAACAGGATCGGCGACTTGTTGAGGAACAGTGGGCGATAGACCTCGTTCATCACGCTGCGCGCCCAGTCATCTTCGGTGCCGACGACGATCCGGTCAGGATGCTTGAAATCGCCAATCGCAGCGCCCTCGCGCAGAAATTCGGGGTTCGAGGCAACTGCGAACTTCACGCCGGGATTGGCTTCGGTGAGGATGCGCTCGACCTCGTCTCCGGTGCCCACTGGCACAGTCGACTTGGTAACGATGACGGCCGGCTGCTTCAGGTTTCGGCCCACTTCCTCCGCGACGGCATAGACGAACGAGAGGTCGGCATGCCCATCGCCGCGACGGCTGGGCGTGCCAACCGCGATGAAGATCGCGCTGGCATCGGCAATGCCTTCAGCCAGGTCCGTAGTGAAAGTCAGGCGGCCCGCCTTCACGTTGGAAGCAACCAGCTCCGCTAGGCCCGGTTCATAGATCGGCATGATCCCTGCTTGCAGGCTCTCAATCTTGGTCGGGTCCTTGTCGATGCATACGACATCGTGACCAAAATCGGCGAAGCAGGCACCAGATACCAACCCGACATAGCCCGAGCCAACCATCGCGATCTTCATGACAAACTCCTTTGCGACACGCTGATCGTGCCGTCTTGTGCGCTGGCTTCAATAAGCCAGCGGCTGGTTCCTTCCAGTCCCAGTGCGGTAAGCCGCCCAGAAGCATAGGCGCCGGTATCGATGCCGATCCGGCTGGGGGCCAGTTCCACCTGGTCGTAGATCGTATGGCCGTAGACCACCGTGAATCCGAGGTCTTCCGGGGTTGTGACAAATGGTTCGCGGATCCAGCGCAAGTCGCCCGCGCGCTGTTCCGCCAAAGGAACGCCCGGGCGGATTCCAGCATGGACGAACAGATAGTCGCCGAGCTGGATCATGTCTTCCATGGACTGCATGAAGACCAGGTCTTCCGCGGGAACTGCGGCGCGCATGAGGGCCTGCGTCTCGCCCAAGGTGGCCTCGCCATAGACTTCCGGATCGACGGGATAGGATAGAATCGTCTCGCGTCCGCCATGACGCAGAAATTGGCGCAGGACCTCTTCTTTGGCGAATGACTCGAGGAACATTTCCTCGTGGTTGCCCATCAGCGCCCGCAGGGGGCGACGCGATTGCCATTCACGCGCCAGGCGCAGAACGCCTGAGCTGTCAGGGCCGCGATCCACCAAGTCACCGAGCAGGATCACGAAGCTTTCGCTGGCGCCACGTTCCTGATCATCGGCTTCGATTGCTGTCGCGAGCGCTTCGAACAGGTCGGCCCGGCCATGTACGTCGCCGACGGCATAGGCCCGCTGCCCCTCAGGGACTACGGGCAGGGGCTTAGTGGGCGTGGAGCCAAGAAGATTTCGGATGCGGGAAAACATGGCGGCTAGCGCTGCCTATAGCGGCACCCTGGTTCCGGAACAATGGCGGCAGGCTCTGCGTTGCTGGAATGTCACAGTTTCACCGTGCTGCGCAATGAAGTGGTACTTATCGCCTTGTGCGGTGCAGCAAAAGTGTGCAGACCATCCGTGTACGCAGCGAAGGACCCCACCAACGAGGGACCGCGCAGCGGCAGCAGGTGGGACGAAGCTGAAGTCCAATCAAAGGAAGATTGTCATGCTCACGTCCATCCGCGGCCTCGTTGCCGCAACACTCGTCATCGGTTGCGGAATGGCCGCCGTTCCGGCTTTCGCCGACGAAACCGATCCGCCCGCCGCAGTCACCGTGACCGGCAACGTTGCCCTGGTCAGTGATTACCGTTTCCGTGGCATCTCGCTCTCGGCTGGTGATCCTGCCATCCAAGGCTCGATCAACGTCAACCACTCCAGCGGCCTCTATGCCGGGATCTGGGGCTCCAGCCTGGAAGACACCCCGGTCTATGGTTCGGTCGAAACCGATTTCTATGCTGGCTGGACCGGTGCCGTCGGTGATGGCCTGACCGCCGATGTCGGCCTGACCTATTACGTCTATTTCAACGGCAAAGTCGGCGATGCCAATTACTTCGAGCCCTATGTCTCGCTGACCAAGACCCTTGGCCCCGTCAGCGCCAAGGCCGGTGCTGCCTATTCGTGGAAACAGGACTCGCTCGGCGGGGACGACAACCTCTATCTTTACACCGACTGGACCCTTGGCGTTCCCAATACGCCCGTTTCGGTCGCTGCGCACCTTGGCTACAGCGACGGGGCCTTGTCGCCCAAGGTGCTGACCGGCGCCGGGACCGGCGGCGGTTGGGATTATTCGCTGGGCGCCAGCTATGCGGTGACCAAGAACCTGTCAGCCAGCGTCAGCTACGTCGGGGTCGATGGCACTTCGATCGACAGCGTTTCGAACGATGCGGTGGTGGCTTCGCTGAAGTACGCGTTCTAAGCGCCGAACTGCGAAATTCTGGGCCCGCGCCGGATTGCCGGGGCGGGCCCTTTCGCGTTATTGGGGGGCATGACCAAGTTCCTCCACGCCATGATCCGGGTGACTGATCCGGACGCGACCATCGCCTTCTTTGAACTCATCGGGGTCAAGGAAGTGCGTCGTTATGAAAGCCAGCAGGGTCGTTTCACCCTGATCTTCCTTGCCGCTGAAGGGCAGGAAGGGCTCGCCGAGGTAGAACTTACCTACAATTGGCCGCCAGAGAACGGCGAGGGCGAGGTTTACACCGGTGGGCGCAATTTCGGTCACCTCGCTTACCGCGTGGAGAACATCTACGAGACTTGCCAGCGGGTCATGGATGCCGGGCACATCATCCACCGCCCGCCGCGCGACGGCCACATGGCCTTCATCAAGACCCCCGATGGCATCTCGATCGAACTGCTTCAGGACGGGCACCTGCCCCCGCAAGAGCCTTGGGCGAGCATGCCGAATACCGGTAGCTGGTAAGGCTATGCGACCTTTGCCGTGCTGCGCAGGACTAGGAACCCGGTCAGCGCGGAGGCAAGCGATCCCAGCAAGATGCCCAGCTTGGCTTCCTCGACCAACAACGGGCTGGCGGGAAAGCCAAGCTGCGCAATGAACAGGCTCATCGTGAAGCCGATCCCGCACAGCAGGGCCATGCCCCAGAGCTGTCGCCAGGATGCTTCAGCAGGCAGCGCCGCAAATCCAAGGCGATTTGCTGCCCACATGGTCCCGAGTATCCCGGCCTGCTTGCCCAGGAACAGGCCAAGCGCGATTCCAAGCGGCAAGGGCGAAGCGAGGTCGGCGAAGGAAAGTGCGCCGAGCTCGACCCCGGCATTGGCGAAACCGAACAGCGGCACGATAAAGTAAGCGCTGACTGGCGCCATCGCGTGCTCCATCCGCAAGAGCAGGCTGTCCCCATGGCGATTTAGCCGCATCGGGACCGTCATGGCGGCAAGGACCCCCGCAACAGTGGCGTGAACACCAGAGTTGAGCACCGCAAACCAGAGCAGCACTCCGACCACCACGAAGGGCCAAGGGCGGTCCACTCTGGCGCGGTTAAGAAGGGCAAGGAATGCCAGGAGCGCTGCAGCCAGAAGCAGCCAGGCCAGCTTGAGAGTGCCGGTATAGAACAGCGCGATGATGGCGACGGCCCCAAGATCGTCGACGATCGCCACGGTCAGGAGAAACAGCCTCAGGCTGGGAGGCGCGCGCTTGCCCACCAGCGCGAGCACTCCCAATGCAAAGGCGATGTCGGTGGCGGCGGGAATGGCCCAGCCGGGTCGCAGATCCGGATTGCCTGCCGCGATAAGTGCGTAGATCAGGGCAGGGGCTGCCATGCCAGCGCCGGCTGCCAGTACCGGCAACCTGCGGCGTTGCGGGTTGGACAATTCCCCGTCGAGCACTTCGCGCTTTATCTCCAGCCCGACCACGAAAAAGAACAGGGCCATCAGCGCATCGTTGATCCACAGGTGCAGCGTGTTCAGCTTTGCAATCGGGGTCCACGCCAAGGCGCCATGAAACAGGTGGTGATAGGCCCCGCCTAGAGGCGAATTGGCCGCGAACATGGCCGCGCAAGCCACCAGGATCAGGAAAATCCCGGCGCCGGCTTCGCCGCCGAACACTCGGCCTAAACGGGTGGCAAATCTGCCGAGCGGATGAGTGTGTCTGGCCATCTGCTCAATTTGACGAGTTCGAGCCCTTTGGCAACCGAATGCACCTGCGCTGCGTCTTGCCTGTCACGTGACCCAATTCCACTTTCATCACTGTAAGTAACTGTAAAGATTTATCTTAAACGTGCTTCTGACATTTTGCTTCGTTGCAAACAATCCGGAGAAGGGATAGCTGAATATACTTATCCCTTTGATTCTAGTGAGGTTTTGCACAGGTGGGCGCAAGCTGGCATGCCTTGATTGAATTGCTGGTGCTGTTGAAGCACGAATTGCTGGCTTTTGCCGCCTTCTGGTTCTGCATTGGGCTTATCGACGAATTCGCGCTGGATATTGCCTGGCTCTGGCTTCGCTTGATGAAGCGTGCCGGTACTGTGCGGTTGCCCGTCGGCTACGGGGCGGAGGCGCTGTCTGGTCGTACTGCCATATTCATTCCCGCCTTTCACGAAGCGGCAGTGATCGGCGCGACGATTTCCCACATGCTCGCGGCATGGCCGCAGCGCGACCTGACTGTCTATGTCGGCTGTTACCGCAATGATCCCCGCACAATCGCGGCTGCCAGCGCCGCTGCCGCGAAGGACAGTCGGGTGCGTATCGTCATCCATGGAGTCGATGGCCCGACGACCAAAGCGGATTGCCTCAACCGTCTCTACCGGGCGCTCTGCACGGACGAAGAGCGTTTGGGCTCATTTTTTGCCAGCGTGATCCTCCACGATGCCGAGGACATGGTTCACCGCGCAGCCTTGCAAGCGATTGATGCCGCCCTGGTCTTGCGGGATTTCGTACAACTTCCGGTGCGCCCCGAATTGCAGGGACGATCCCGCTGGATCGCCGGACACTATGCCGACGAGTTCGCTGAAAGCCATGCCAAGACCATGGTCGTTCGCGCTGCCTTGGGCGCATCCTTGCCTGCAGCCGGCGTCGGGTGCGGCTTTGCGCGCTCTGCCCTTGGCGAGCTTGCGGCTGTGCGCCGCGCCGCCGGAGAGACCGGGCCCTTTGCTCCCGATTCCCTGACAGAAGATTACGAACTTGGCTTGATCCTCTCCCGCCATGGCCGGGGCAGCGCCTTTCTGCGCTTGCGCGACGATGGAGGGGAACTGGTGGCGACCCGATCCTATTTTCCGCACCGTCTCGACGGGGCGGTTCGCCAGAAGACGCGGTGGATTCACGGTATCGCGCTGCAAGGCTGGGAGCGCATGGGCTGGATCGGACAAAGCGTGGAACTGTGGATGGCCCTGCGCGACCGACGCGGGCCATTGACGGCGCTGGTTCTGGCGGCTGCCTACCTTCTCCTACTGGTGGATGGTCTCCTGCTTGGTCTTTCGTGGACCGGGATCGTACGCGATCAGCCTGTCTCGCCGGTTCTCGCCTCGATGTTGGGAATATGCCTTGTCGGCTTTTTGTGGCGAACCGGGATGCGTTTCTTCTTCACAGCGCGGGAATACGGCGTGGTCGAGGGGCTACGCGCAATCGGACGCATCCCCGTTGCCAACCTCATCACGATCATTGCTGGTCGTAGGGCGCTTGTTGCATATTGTCGCTCGCTCAGGACCGGGCGGATTGTCTGGGACAAAACCTCACATGACAGCCACCCGGCTAGTGCCCCACTTTATCGGGCTCCGGCATGAACC
Organism: uncultured Novosphingobium sp.; assembly: GCA_964571305.1. Taxonomy (GTDB): domain Bacteria; phylum Pseudomonadota; class Alphaproteobacteria; order Sphingomonadales; family Sphingomonadaceae; genus Novosphingobium. The sequence goes on along the minus strand of CAZNBX010000016.1, from coordinate 7,377 downwards.
TGCCGCGCCGCACCGGACGAAGAGGGCAGCCTTTGCTGGCTTTCGTCCTGATTTTGCTTGGCTGGATTTGCGTGCGCTCGGTCCTTTGGGCATCATCACATGGAAAAGCGATTGAACCCGTTGCGCCAAGCGTGTCGCAAGATGTTCTGCGCCCTCGGGCAGCGAAGCAAAGTGAAACTGCACGGCCCGGCAATGACCAGGATTTGCCGAGGGAACCGGCACGCCGCCCGGTCATAGTCGTCCCGCTCAATCCCGCCGGCGAACCATTGCCCGAGCCAACAACTTCTGTGCCGCCCCGCATCGCTGCCGGTCACCGGCTTCTATACCTGGCCGGACTGTCTGCGCTTCCTGTGCCAGGCGAGGAGCGCGCTGCCGGACTGACCATCGGCTCGCACTCTTCCAGCGGTGGCGCGCTGCCCCAGCGCAGGGAGATTGGGTCGCGGTGGTCGGCGGATGCCTGGTTGATGTGGCGACAAGGCGGAAACGGTTTCAACCTTCCCGGTCGGGGATTGCCGGCAACTTTCCCTGGCTCTGGAGCTTATGGTGCCAGCCAGGCGGGACTGGTCGTGCGGTATCGCCTTGCAACCCATGACACGCGGCCCGCTACCCTCTATATGCGGGCAACGGGCGGATTGGACCGCCCACGCGGTGAGGAGCTGTCCCTAGGCCTCGCTCTGCGCCCCATCTCCCGCGTGCCGATTGCGGCAATGGGAGAGGTCCGCGCAGCGCCAACGCGCGATGCAAGCAAGTTGCGTCCGGCCGTGGCAATAATCACCGAACTGCCAACAGCGTCGCTGCCGCTTGGACTGCGTGGTGAGGTCTATGGTCAGGCCGGATGGGTAGGGGGCAGAGACCATACCCCCTTCATCGACGGACAGGCCCGGATCGACCGGCAGATCGGTGGGGCTCACGGTGTCGGGCTAAACCTTGGTGTCGGCGCCTGGGCAGGGGCGCAATCGGGCAGCAATCGGATCGACCTTGGTCCGACCCTGCGGCTTGATCTCAGTGCGGCCGGAACAAATGTGCGGCTGGCCGCCGACTATCGCTGGCGAATTGCTGGCCATGCGGCACCGGGAAGCGGAGCGGCAATTACCTTTTCGGCAGGTTTCTAGAGCGGCAGTCTTTTTTTGGCCGCGCTGCAGGTCTAGAAGCCTTGCTCAAGAGATGGATGTCTACCTTCCGATTGCCAACCTTGCGGTCAACGGCCTCGTCATCGTCGCGCTTGGAGCGTTGACGGGCATTCTCTCGGGTATGTTCGGGGTAGGCGGAGGGTTCCTGACCACCCCGCTGATGATCTTCTATGGCATTCCGCCGACGGTCGCGGCGGCTTCTGCCGCAAGCCAGGTCACCGGCGCATCGGTTTCTGGGGTATTTGCCCATGCTCGGCGGGGCGGCGTCGATTACCAGATGGGTGGCGTCATGGTCGGCGGCGGGATTATCGGTACCGCGATCGGCGCTGGCCTGTTCCGGCTGCTTCAGCAACTTGGCCAGATCGACGTCGTCATCAATGTCCTCTACGTCCTGATGCTTGGCGGGATCGGCTATGTCATGGCCAAAGAGAGCCTGCAAACTCTGCGAGCGCAGAAGGCCGGGGTTCCGGTCCCGGCACGAAAGCGGCGACACCATCCGATGGTAGCGAGCCTGCCAATGCGCTGGCGCTTCTATCGCTCAGGCCTCTACATCTCGCCCTTGGCTCCGCTGCTGTTGGGCGTGTTCACTGGAATCCTGACCATGCTGATGGGGATTGGCGGCGGGTTCGTCCTTGTCCCGGCAATGCTCTACATCCTGGGCATGAGCGCCAACGTGGTGGTCGGCACCTCGCTGTTCCAGATCCTCTTCGTGACCATGGCGACCACCATGATGCACGCATTGACCACCCGGGCAGTGGACATCGTGCTTGCCACTTTGCTGCTGATCGGCTCGGTTTCAGGGGCGCAGGTCGGGGCCCAGCTGGCCCAGCGCATTCCGGCCGAAAAGTTGCGTTTCATCTTGGCCGCCATCGTTTTGCTGGTGGCGCTGCGCATGGCGCTTGGCCTGGGGTGGCGGCCTGACGAAATATACACGGTGACGCCATCGTGAGGGCGCTGCTCGCCCTGATCTGCCTGATCCTGCTGACTGGCGCGCGCGATCCGATCTTGGTGCCGGAGATTTCGCAGCACGAGGTGCAGGTTCGCCAGGGCTTTCGCGGTACCGAGCTTTTGCTGTTCGGCGCGATCCTGACTCCGGAAGGAACCCGGGCCGGCCAGGACTATGACATCGTGGTTGTCCTGAAAGGGCCGACCCAGTCTATCGTCTTGCGCGAGAAACAGCGCATTGCCGGCATGTGGATCAACGCGGCAAGCACCGAATTCCGCTCCGCGCCGACCTTCTTCGCGGTCGCATCCTCTCGCCCGATCCGCCAGATCGTCGATGACAAGACGGCCGCGATCTATGAACTGGGCCTGCCTTGGCTGCAGCTCTCCCCGATCGGCGCATACGAGCCGAAGGAACAGGCGCGTTTTTCCGCTGGACTGGTCGATCTGATGCAGCGCGAAGGACTTTACACCGAGGACCCGCACGGCGTGAAATTGTCGGAGCAGGTGCTCTATCAGGCGCGCATTGCGCTGCCGTCGAGCGTGCAGACGGGGACTTACACTGCAGAGACCTTTGCGGTTACGCGCGGACGCGTGATCACATCGGCGATCAGCAAGGTCGAAGTACGCAAGCAGGGCTTTGAACGGGCCGTAGCGGACTTTGCCGAGTACAATGGCTTCTTCTACGGTCTCTTGGCTGTCGTGCTGTCGGTGGCGATGGGCTTCATGGCCGGACGCCTGTTCGCCTTGGTCTGACGGGACCGGCCGTACTTAGCCCAATCTTAACCCATCTGCCCTAGCAAATCCGGGCCTGCGCAAAGCAGGTGCAAAGGGTCGAAAGGGTTAAGATGAACGAGATCAGGGGGAGTGGATTTGGCGCGGCGCGCATGGCTGATGCGGCGGAGGTTCCGGCCGAAGTGGTGGATGCCGGAGTGCTGGAGCACGACAATGCGCGCGACCCGATCGGCGTAGTCGTCGAGATTGCAGGGTCCGGCTCGGCTGTGGTTCTTGACCTGCAGCGTCTTCACGAGTGCGCCGAAGATCCAGATCCCTCGATCGCTCTGGCGGGTCAGGTCGGCAGCCAGATCAAGATCCGGGTCGGCAAGGGCTGGCTGCTCGCCTCGGTCCGCACCCAGCGGCAGGACGCCAAGATGCAAGGCGGGATCATGGCGCAGATCGACTTCCTCGGCGAAGGCGATGAAGAGCGCCTGACCGGACGGATCCACTCTTTCCGTCGCGGTGTGACGCTTTATCCCATCCCCGGTGCATTGGTCTATCCGGCAACCAGCAAGGACCTGCGGCAGATCTACGCCAGCGACGGGCGCAGTTCGATCCAGGTCGGCACGGTCTATCCGACCAAGGACATCCGCGCCGGGCTCTATGTCGATTCCATGCTCGGCAAGCACTTTGCCCTGCTTGGTTCGACCGGCACCGGCAAGTCGACCAGCGCCGCGCTGATTCTCCATCGCATCTGCGAGCATGCCCCCGAAGGGCATGTCGTGATGATCGACCCGCACGGCGAGTATTCGGCGGCGTTCAAGCAGACCGGCATGATCTTCGACGTGTCGAACCTGCAGATGCCCTACTGGCTTATGAATTTCGAGGC
>CAZNBX010000016.1:0-3689 GCA_964571305.1 uncultured Novosphingobium sp. | reverse complement strand
TACCTGCTGTCCGACCGGACCAACCTGATCACGACCGAGATGGGCAAGCTCGACAAGGCGACGAGCAGTGCCCCCTTCATGCGGATCAAGAACAAGATCGACGAGCTCAAGTCCGACCCGCGCTTCCAGTTCATGTTCTCGGGCATGCTGGTCGGAGATACGATGGCCGACTTCATCGCCAAGATATTTCGCATGCCCAGCCAGGGCAAGCCGATCTCGATCATCGACGTCTCCGGCGTTCCCTCCGACATCACCAGCACCGTTGTCGCCGTGCTTAGCCGCATGGTCTTCGACTTTGCGATCTGGGCACGGGACGAGAAGACCCGCCCGGTGCTGCTGGTCTGCGAAGAGGCGCACCGCTATGTTCCCAACGAGAAGAACGCCGATGGCTCTTCGGTTGGCCGCATCCTCAGCCGAATTGCCAAGGAAGGGCGCAAGTACGGCGTCTCGCTGGGCCTGATCACGCAGCGCCCTTCGGACCTGGCCGAAGGCGTGCTGTCGCAATGCGGGACGATCATCTCGATGCGCCTCAACAACGAGCGCGACCAGGCCTTCGTCAAGGCGGCCATGCCCGAAGGGGCGCGGGGCTTCCTCGATGCGATACCGGCCCTGCGCAACCGCGAGTGCATCATCTGCGGCGAGGGCGTCTCGATCCCGATCCGCGTCGCCTTCGACGAGCTCGAGGAGTTCAAGCGCCCCGCCTCGGCCGACCCCAGCTTTACCGAGCTGTGGAACGCTTCGGGCGGCGAGGAGGAAATGGTCCAGCGCACCGTACAGCGCTGGCGCGCGCAAGGACGCTAAAACTGGTTCCCTACGCGGCCGTTGCCGAGCCAGCCTTGGCAGCGGCTGCGCGGGCCAGCATCACTTTGCGCCACGGCGCGCGGAAATAGACCGCCAGGGTCAGCGCCAGCGAGGCAATCGAGCTGAGCAGGAACGAATACCAGAGCGCATCGGCCCCGATCAGCGGATAGAGCAGGTGGTATGCCCCCAGCCGCACGGCGTACATCGCGGTTAGCAGGACCAGCAGCTGCGCATAGATCACGCCATAGGCGCGCAGCGTGCCGAACAGGACGATGGTCACCCCAAACGGCAGATAGGTCCAGATCGCGAGGTCCTGGATATGCAGGGCGGCGTCCACCGAGGGGCTGCCGGCGCCGAGGAACATTTCCAGCACCGGACGGTCGAACGGCACCAGCAGTGCGATCATGATCCCTGTCATGGCCAGGTTGGCGAGCGCCCCGGCACGGCTGATCGCGTCGATCCGGTCCTCGCGCGCGGCGCCGATGTGCTGGGCCGCCATCGCGCTGACCGCACCGCCAATCGCCATGGCCGGCATGCCGATATAGTTCCAGATTTGCAGCAGGGCGCCATAGGCTGCGGCAGTCACGATCCCCTCGCGGTTGACCAGCCCGATCATGATCACGCCCGCGCCGGAAATGACCAGCATCTGCGCGCCCATCGGCAGGCCCTTGGACAGGAGATAGCGGGTCTCCGGCCCACGCGGACGCAGCCAGGCCAGTTCAGCCCCGCGCAGGCGCAGCGGCAGGTCCTTGGCATAGATCCACACCAGCATGGCGGCGAGGCCAATCGAGGTGGCAATCACCGTGGCCCAGGCCGATCCGGCGATACCCAAGGCTGGAAACGGCCCGACGCCAAGGATCAGCAGGGGGTTGAGCACGACGTCCAGCACAGTCGCGAGGATCATGAAGCGCAGCGGCGTGCCCGCATCGCCTGCCCCGCGCAGGCCCATCGCGATCATCGTCGTGATCGTGGCGAGGGGGTTGGCGATGAACACCACGCGCAGGTAGTCGAGCGCCTGCGCGCGCGCGCCGCCCGGGGTGGCCAGCCAGTCGAGCAGGACATGGGCATAGAGGATCCCGCCCATGGCCATGACCAGCGAGATCGCTCCAGTCAGCCCCAGTGCCGTGCCCAACACGCGCCGGGCAGTGATGACGTCCTTCCCGCCCCAGGCCTGTCCGATCCGGACGGTCGCCGCCATGCCAAAGCCGAAGACCAGCGCGAACAGCAGGAACATGATGATATTGGCATTGGCCGTCGCCGCCAGCGCCTGGTCACCCAGCAATTGCCCCACCCAGACTGCGTTGATCGACCCGTTGAGGCTTTGCAGCACGTTGCCGACCAGCTGCGGCAGGGCAAAGACCAGCAGGGTGCGGGTCAGCGGGCCCTGCGTCAGGTCGCCGCGCATGGGGCCGGCCTTGGGCGGATTGGGTGCGGTGTCGTTCATGTTCCGCGGGTATCACCATAGAGGTGGATGTGCATCCTGTCAGAAAGACGTAGGCCGTGTTGCAAGGCGAGCGGTGCCAGCCAAGCTTCGCGGGTCCGCAAGGTGGCGCTGTCGGTTCCCTCGGGCATCAGATAGATCCGGCCCGGGGCGATTTCGTACTGCGCTGCAAGGGCCAGGACTTCCTCGACCTGTTCGGGCGCGGCAATCACAAACTTAAACCAAGCTTTAGGTTCGCGGGCCCAGCCAAGGAGTCGCTCTGGAATCAAGGCATTGGCCGGATCGTTGCCGGAATGTGCCAGTTTCGGGCTGACATTGTACTGGGCGACCAGCGGATCGAGTGCCGCATGCGGAGCGACCGTGCCGTTGGTTTCGATCTCCACGGACATGCCTTGAAGCAGGGCGACCATCCGGGCGAGCGCGGCCCCTTGCAGCAGGGGTTCGCCGCCGGTGATCACCAGCCGGTCCTGCCCCAGTGCCATGATCCGTTCCGCGACTTCCTCTTCCGACAGGACAACCTGGTTGGCCTTGCGCTCGAACGAAACACCATCGCGGTGCGGGCGGTTGTCGCCTTCGAAGCGCCAGGTGTAGGCGGTGTCGCACCAGCTGCACGAGAGGTTGCAGCGGCTCAGCCGAACGAAGGCCACGGGACGTCCGATGCTGGGGCCTTCGCCTTGCAGCGAGGCGAACAATTCCGGCTCGCCGGGCGTGGTGGTGGCCAGGGTCAGCATGGCCGGACAACCGGGCGAAGTTGACACAGTGGACTCATCGTCCACTTCTTCCAACAAGGTGGAGTGGGCGGAAAACCGGGGCTGGCGGGATCAAGCTGCCCGTTGCCGTCCGCTGGTGAAGAAAAAATCCTTCACCGGCGGGTCGGCAGGGGCGGGAGGCAGGAGCGGTGGTCATGGTGTCAGCGTCTTTTGGCAGGTTTGCGCCGAGTAGGACAGGGTGTGCCTAGGGGCGCTGACGAAGTGCTCAACCCAACCGCGCCAGGGCCGCTGCCAGGCGCTCGGCTTCCGCCTTGTGCATGGCATGGTCGGCGCGGGCCTTGTCGACGGCTTCGGGCTTTGCCTTTTCGACGAAGGACGGATTGCCCAGGCGGCCTTCAAGCGACTTGGCTTCCTTCGTCGAAGCCTCCAGCGCCTTTTCGAGACGGGTCTTTTCGGCGGCAATGTCGACCACGCCTTCCAGCGGCACGATCACGTTGGCATCGCCGGCGCCAACCTGCATCGCCGCGCCGGCCGGGGCCGGTTCGAAGCGGATGAAGTTGAGCCGCGCGAGGCGCTCGATGGCGGCAGGGTTGCGCTCGATGATCCCGCGGGTCGCGGCGCTCGGCTCGGGCAGGAAGGCGTCGAGCTTGGCCCCCGGGGCAATGCCCAGTTCGTTCTTGGCGGTGCGCAGGTTGCCGATCAGGGCAATCAGCCAGTCGACTTCGGCCTTGGCGGCG
>CAZNBX010000015.1:0-18158 GCA_964571305.1 uncultured Novosphingobium sp. | reverse complement strand
GACATCGCCCTGGCCTTTGGCGTGCCGCCGATGCTGCTCGGCCTGCCGGGGGACGCGACCTATGCCAATTACCGCGAGGCCAATCGCGCGCTGTGGCGGCTGACCCTGCTGCCGCTCGCGAGCAAATTGCTGAGCGCGCTGAGCGAAGGGCTGGAGACCTGGTTCCCGGATCAGCGGCTGGCCGTGGACCTCGACCGCATCCCGGCCCTGACCGAAGACCGCGAGCGGCTGTGGGCGCAGGTCGGTGGGGCCAGCTTCCTCAGCGACGAGGAGAAGCGCGCAATGCTTGGCCTCTCCTCTCCTCAATCTGGGAATAAATCATGAATCGTAACGAGATGGTGGCCCGGTTGCTGTCCCAGGCCGAAGACCAGGGCGCCGAACTGGTGACGCTGCGCGCGATCATCGAAGAGGCGAGCGAGCTGGGCGCCGAGCGCGTGCTCAGCCGCATGGGCCTCGACGATCCCGGCGCCCAGATCGACCTGTCGGAGCTGCGCCAGCTGCTCCAGGCCTGGCGCGATGCCAAGTCGAGCGCGTGGAAGGCGGTGCTGACGTGGTTGGTGCGGGGGGCGCTGGTGCTCCTGCTGCTGGGGATCGTGTTTCGCACCGGCACCACCGGACTGCTGAAATGAGGCTGGCTGGCTATGCCGCACTGTTCGGCAAGCGCGATGCAGGGCGCGACGTGATCCATCCCGGAGCCTTTGCCCGCACCCTGGCCGAGCGGACCACCCCGCTCCCGCTGTTCTGGCAACACCGCCCCGACCTGAGGATCGGCTGGATCGAAAGCGCGCAGGAAGACGCGCGCGGCCTGCGGGTGATCGCGACGATCGACAATCCGGTCGGCGGAGCGGCGGCGGCCCTGCGCCGCGCCGCCGTGTCGGGCCTTTCGTTCGGTTACCGCGCCCGTGCCTTCACCCGCAATGCGGCCGGACGCGACCTGACCGAGGTCGACCTGTTCGAGGTCAGCCTGGTCACCCACCCGATGCAGCATGGCGCGCGGGTCCACCTGATCGAACCCTCCGCCGCCTAGCGGCTCCCCCTCGTCTCCGTCCTCCGGCGGGGCGAAATCCAGAAAGGTGCATGCATGGACATTCAACAGAACCTCGATCCCCTCGAAACCTCGTTCGATCTTGTCGCTCGGCAGGACGCGGCCGACCAGGCCCTGGCCAATCTCCGCGGCGAGGTGGACGAAGTGAAATCCCGCCTCGACAAGGTCGGCCGCGCCGCGCTGCGCCCGGCGCTTTCCGGCAGCGGGAGCCAGAGCCCCGAGCTGAAAGGCTTTGTCGACGGCTATCTCCGCCATGGCCGCGAGGCGGAACTGAAATCGCTGACCAGCGGGGTTCCAGCCGACGGCGGCTATGCCGTGCCGCGTGAAATCGACGCCCTGATTACGGCCCAGCTCAAGGCGATCAGCCCGATCCGCGCGATTGCGCAAGTGGTCCAGGTCGGCAGCTCGGGCTATCGCAAGCTGGTCACGTCCAGCGGCACGGCTTCGGGCTGGGTCAGCGAAACGGCGGCGCGTCCGGAAACCGGCACGGCCAAGTTCAACGAGATCGCCCCGCCGATGGGTGAGCTTTACGCCAACCCCGCCGCGAGCCAGGCCATGCTCGACGATGCCGCCTTCGATCTGGAGGAATGGCTGGCGGGCGAAATCGCCACCGAATTCGCCAAGGCTGAAGGCGCGGCCTTCATCAGCGGCACCGGCACCAACCAGCCCCGCGGGTTCCTGTCGGCGGCGACCAGCACCGCTGCCGATGCCGCGCGTCCGTTCGGCACGTTGCAGTTCTCGGCCACCGGCAATGCCAGCGGCTTCGATGCCGCGCCGGAGCTGAAGTTGATCGATATGGTCCATTCGCTGAAGGCGGCGCACCGCCAGGGCGCGGTCTTCGTGATGAATTCGAAGACCCTGGCAACGGTCCGCAAGTTCAAGGCCGCTGACGGCTCGTTCCTGTGGCAGCCGGGGATCATGGACGGCCAGCCGGCGCGGCTGCTCGGCTATCCGGTGATCGAGGCCGAAGACATGCCGGACGTTGCCGCCAATGCCTATCCGATCGCCTTCGGCAATTTCCGCAACGGCTACCTCATTGCCGAGCGCAGTGAGACGACGATCCTGCGCGATCCCTTCACCAACAAGCCCTTCGTCAACTTCTACGCGACCAAGCGGCTGGGCGGCCAGGTGCTCGACAGCGACGCGATCAAGCTGCTGCGCGTCGCGGCCTGATCCCCTTGGGGCCGGTGACAGTACCGGCCCCACCCCTTTTCATGAAACTATCGGGAGGCCGCCATGAAGCGGGCTATCGTCACGCCTGCGGCGCTTTCGCCCGCAGCCTTGGCCGAGCTGAAGGACTGGCTCGGCATTTCCACTCTGGGGGAAGACGCCCAGCTGCTGGCGCTGCTCCGCGCGGCGCTGGAGCTGTGCGAGGACTTCACCGGCACCATGCCGCTGCAGCAGGACTGCGAGGAAGTGCTGCCAGTCACCCCGCAATGGCAAGTCCTGTGCACGCTTCCGGTTCAGGCGATTACCGCTGTGCTCGGCATCCCGGCCGAGGGCGCGCGCTTTGCCCTGCCCGTCGCGAGCTATGAGATCGACCTAGCCGCCGATGGCACTGGCCGGGTTCGGATCGCCAATCCCGGGGCGGCCGGGCGGATCGCGGTGCGCTTTGTCGCGGGTCTGGCGGCGGGCTGGGAGAACCTGCCCGACTCCCTCCGCCACGGGGTGCTGCGGCTGGCAGCCTTTCAATACCGCCAGCGCGACGAGGCCAGCACAGCAGCCATGCCGCCAACCGCCGTCGCCGCGCTGTGGCGCCCGTGGCGGCAATTGCGGTTGGCATGAACCTGTCTGCCTTTGACGCGCTCGCCCTGCGCCTGATCGACCGCGCCCGCCTGCTGGGCGAAGCCGCTGCGCTGCGTCGGCGTGATCCGGTGCGGGCCTGGCGCGATGCCCGGCTGGTCTGGCCGCTGTTCAGCAAGGATTGAACCCGATGGAAATCCCACTCCGAGCCGTCCTGATCGGCTGGCTACAAGCCGACCCGGCACTGGCAGCGCAGCTTAATTCTGTGGCTGAGGAAGCGCCCAGCCGCACTGCCCTGCCGTGGCTTGCCGTGGCCAGTAGCGCCAGCGCCGACTGGAGCGCCAAGGACCGATTGGGCCGCGAAGTCCGCTTGGCGCTGGAACTGCACTGCCGGGGCGACCGCCCGGACAGCGCCGCCAGCCTGGTCGCCGCGATCGAACGGCGGATTGGCGAACTGCCCTCCGCCCAGCCCGGATTCCAGGTCGTCACCAGCCAGTTCCTGCGCGCCCGCGCCGAACAGCGCGGCGCCAATACCCGCGCGATCCTGATCGAATACCGTTTCCGCCTGCTCGCGGACTGACCACAAAGGAGTGTTCCATGACAGCCCAGAAAGGCAGCGCCTTCCTGCTCAAGATTTCGAACGGGGCCAGCCCCGCAGCCTATCAGACCGTGGCCGGCCTGCGCACCACGCAGATGTCGATTTCCGGCGATCCGGTCGTCATCACCAGCAAGCAGAGCGGCGGCTGGCGCGAAATGCTATCCGGTGCGGGGGTCCGCTCGGTCTCGGTCAGTGCCGCCGGGATCTTCCTCGGCAGCGCGGCCGAAGCGCAGGTCCGCGCCAATGCGATGAACGGCACGCTCGACGATTATGACCTCAGATTCGAGGACGGCGAAAAGCTGCGCGGGCGCTTCCTCGTGCAAAAGCTGGACTACTCCGGCGATTTCAACGGCGAGCGCAATTATACCCTGCAGCTGGAAAGCTCCGGCCCGGTGAGCGGAGCATGAACCAGCCCAACCCCTACCGCGGCGAAGCCGGTCTGATGATCGCCGGAACACCCCACCTGCTGCGCCCGAGCTTCACCGCGCTGGTCGCTGCCGAGGAGGAACTCGGCCCGCTGTTCGCGCTGGTCGAGCGCGCGGGCGAAGGCCAGCTGCGCCTGACCGAAATGGCCGCCCTGTTCTGGCACTGCCTCGATCACCGCGATGGCCTGACCCGCGACCAGGTGGGCGAGGCCGTACTCGCCCTTGGACTTGCCCAAGCGAGCAAGCCGCTGCGCGTGCTGCTCGGCCAGATTCTGCAAGGCCGGACCGAAGCCGGCGCATGACCCCGCAATTCGGCCCCGGGGCCCTGCGGCTCTGTGGGTTGGCGGCTCAAGTGCTGGGCTGGCCCCCGGCACGGTTCTGGGCGGCCACTCCGGCAGAACTGGTCGCGGTCCTCTCGCCACTGCCGCCGGCCTGCCAAGGCCTCGACCGCGCCGCACTCAACCGCATGATGGAGCGTGAAGCATGACCGACACCGTCGATAGCCTGCTGGTCGACGTCCGGGCCAACACCCAGGGCTTCGCCGCCGACATCGCCGCCATGCGCGGAACCTTTGACGCCGGCCTGCTGGGCGGGTTCGAACGCGCCGGGACAGTCCTGGAACGCGGCCTCCTGTCCGCGATCCGCAATGGCAGCCTGGGCTTTGAAGACCTGAAGCGCATTGCCCTCAACGTAATGGACCAGATCGCCGCGCAATCGCTCAACAGCCTGTTCTCGGGAGGAGGCGGAGCGGGCGGCGGCTCCACCGGGCTGGGCGGAATTATCAGCGGACTGGCCGCTTCGCTGCTCGGTCTGCCGGGTCGGGCGACCGGCGGTCCGGTCTCGCCCGGGCGTGGCTATGTCGTGGGTGAGCGCGGGCCGGAACTGTTCGTGCCGACCAGCGCGGGACGGATTGAACCGGCAGCCATGGGCAAGCCCCGCGACGTCCGGGTCAACATCACGATTGCCGCCCCTGCGGGCACCAACACGCCGCAAGCCCTGCAACGCTCCAGCCGCCAGGTAGCCGGAGCGGTCCGGCGCGCGCTGAGCGAACTCTAGATAAGGCGAGACCCATGGCTTTCTGGCTGGCCGACCAGCGCAACGATCAGGACGCGGACTGGATCCAGCGGTTCGATCCGCGCTTCTGGACCGTCAATTTTCCGCGCCCGATGATGGCTGCGCTCACCTGTCCCGGACCCGATGTACTGCGCGCCGATGTCACTTTCCTGCGCGAAGGCGACCTGGCGGGAGTGATCTGGGAGAGCAGCGATGAACTCGACCACCCGTTGCTGCGCTATGAAACCGACCGCGACTATTCGCGCACCCAGTTGAGCTTCCGCTGGCGCTCGGATGGCGTGCTCCCGCTCGATGCGGTCAACGGCCCGACCCTGACCGTCGAGGGAGAGGACGAGGCCGGAAATGCCCGGACCTGGTACGTCAGGCTGTGGAACTATGCGCAAGGGACGGGAACCGACGCGCGGATCGTGCTGGATTTCTCGGACCTGGCAGGCGGATTCCTCTTGCCGGAGGAGGCGCAGCCGGTCAGCCCGTACCGGATCGAGCGAATGTTCTTTTCGCTGGTCGCACCAGGCTTCGTTTCCGGCAGCACCAAGCCGCTGGCCACGCCTGCCAATGGCTGGGCCGAACTGAGCGAGATCCGCTGCGACGGCCACCGTTGCCTGCTCGAGATCGGTGACGTGATCGTCCCGCCGCATGGACTGGCCATCGCCACCGCCTATGACGATTGCACCAACCAGACCCCAGAGCGACTGATCCGCAATGCGCGCCAGCTCGGCTATCGCGGCAGCCTGCTACACTATGCCGGGATGAGCCACTTCATGCGGCTCTCCGCCAGCGGCACGCCGTTCAGTGTGGCCACTGAGGGTGAGCCACTGTGCGCTCCGGCACGGGCTTGGCACCGCGCCTTCTTCACCGCTGCGAGCGAGGCTGGCTTTTCGCCGATCCTGTCGCTGTCCTATGAACTTTTGGCGCAATACTGCCCGGCCCCATGGCAGCAAAGGTCGGCAGATGGTGAGCCGGGCCGCACCGGCTGGGACCCGCCCTCGGCCCTGCTCAGTCCGGCCAACCAGGATGCCATGGCCTGGCTGCAAAAGGTGGCGCAGAGCTTCGTTGGCCTGATGCGGGAAGGCGGCGTGCCGGTCCGCTTCCAGATCGGCGAACCATGGTGGTGGATCGCGCCCGACGCCCGTCCCTGCCTTTACGACGATGCGGCCCGGGTGGCATTCGGCGGCAATCCTGTGGTCATCCCTGACCTGCGCCAGCCGCTGAATGCGGACCAAAAAACCTTGCTCGACCAGGCGGGCACCTTGCTCGCCGCGTCCACCCACGCCTTGCGCGGTGCGGTCCGCGCCGCAGCGGCACCTGAAGCCAGCGAAGTGCTGTTGTTCGCCTTCTTGCCCGGATTGCTCGATCCGGCCCTGCCCGAAGTCTGCCGCGCCAACCTGCCGACTGGCTGGGCCACACCGGCCTTCGACCGCTTGCAGGTGGAAGACTACGACTGGCTGACCGCCGGAGCCGAAGCGCTGCGCCGCAATGCCTATGTCGCTGTGGCGGAGCGGCTTGGCTACGCCCCGACAGACACCGATTACCTGGCCGGTTTCGTGCTTGATCCCGCGCAGCGCGAGCTGTGGCGCAGGATCGACCTTGGCATTGACGAAGCCGCACAGCGCGGCTGCCACGAACGGTTCGTCTGGGCCCTCCCACAAGTGTGCCGCGATGGCTTTGTCCGCCTTCCCCCCATTTCGAGCGAGGATACCATGCTGCCTTTCGATGACGTGCTCTATCCCCTGGGCCTGGGCCGCGATGCTTCGGTTACGGCCGAATTCTCGACCAGCGTCTCGGTCACCGCCTCTGGATACGAGCTGCGCAACAGCCTGTGGTCCGACGCCCGGCTGAGCTTCGACATCGGCCCGGGGATCCGTTCCGAAGCAGAGCTTGGCCTCCTGCTCGAATTCTTCCGCGCCAGGCGCGGCGCGGCGCGCGGGTTTCGTCTGCGCGATCCATCGGACTTCAGTTCGAACGGCCTGACCGGAATGCCAACGCCAACCGATCAGGTGCTCGGCCATGGCGACGGGCAGCGCGCCAGCTTTCCGCTGGTGAAACGCTATGGTCCCGGCGACGAAGCGCAGATGCGCCGGATCACCCGACCGCGCGAGGCAACTGTGGCGGTCAGCATCGACGGCGCAGAGACAACCGCTTTCACGGTCGAGCCTGGCGGCATGATCCGCCTCGCCGCAGCTCCGGCAGCGGGACAGGAAGTGCGCGCCGGTTTCCTCTTCGACGTGCCCGTCCGCTTTGCCGAAGACCGCCTGGAAATTTCTGGGGCGACCTTCGCCGCGGGAGAAGCCCCCAGCGTTCCGGTGATCGAAATCCGCGAGGACGCCGCGTGAGCAGGGTCTGGTTCAACGGGCCGCTCGAAACCGTGGCCACGTTCTGGCGGATCGAGCGCAAGGACGGCGTGACCTTGGGTTTTTGCACCCATGACCGCGACCTGTGGTTCGATGGCCTGCTCCACCGCGCCGCGCCGGGGATGGTCCCTTCGGCCATCCGCCGTTCGGCAGACCTGGAACCGGATAGCGCCGAGGTCGAAGGCGTGCTTAGCCACGATGCGATTACGGCGGAAGACCTGGCGATTGGCCGTTTCGACAGTGCCCGGATCACGATTGGCCTGGTCGATTGGGAAAGCCTTGAACGCCACGCGGTCTACTGCGGGCGTCTCGGGCCCGTAACGGTCGAGGCACAGGGTTTTTCCGCAGCCTTGGAAAGCCGCAAGCTGGAACTGCAGCGCGATCCCATCCCGCGCACCAGCCCGACCTGCCGCGCGCAATTCTGCGGACCCGGTTGCACACTTTCCGGCGCGGGCTTCAGCCACGAAGGCAGCCTCGCCGGGTTCGATCCGCAAACCGGCCTGCTCACGCTCTCCACTCCCGCCAGCCTGGCCGACTTGCTTGGAGGGAGGCTGCGCTGGCTCGGTGGCCCTTACGCCGGCCAGTCCATGACCATAGCAGAGGTGCCGGACGGCGCGGTCCTGCTCGACAAGCCAATCGATCACGATCCGCCAGTCGGCACCCCGGTGCTGCTCCGCGAAGGCTGCGACCGGACGCTGGCGACCTGTGCCTGTCGATTTGGCAATGCGGTCAACTTCCAGGGCGAACCACATCTTCCCGGCAACGACCTGATCACCCGCTATCCCCCGCCCGCCGCGTGACCGGCGAAGACCTAGCCCGCGCCGCGGCTTCATTCGTCGGCGTAACCTTCCGCTTGCACGGCCGCGATCCAAACTACGGCGTGGATTGCATCGGGCTGCTGCAGGTCGCGCTGGAAAAGGCAGGAAGCATGGCGACACTGCCGAATGGCTACCCCCTGCGCCTGCGCAGCCCACAGGACTGGATTCCCGATGCAGCGGCTTTCGGTTTCGCACCGGCAGCGCCGCCCTACCTGCCCGGTGATGTCATTCTCGTCTCTCTCGGACGGAGTCAGGCTCATCTAGCGATAGCCGGCACGACCAGTACCTGGATTCACGCCCACGCCGGGCTTCGCCGGGTGGTGATCAGTCCCAGCGCGCCTCAAGGCGAGGTCATCGGTCACTGGCGGCTCAAACCCTCTCACTGCGAGTAACGATCATGGCAACGATAGTCCTCGGCGCGGTCGGTACGCTGCTTGGCGGGCCGATTGGCGGTGCGATTGGCACCCTGCTGGGCAGCGCCGCCGACAAGGCGATCCTCGGATCGGGGTCGCGCGAAGGCCCACGGCTGAGCGAGCTCAAGATCACGACGTCGAGCTATGGCGCCGCGATCCCGCGCCACTTTGGGCGAATGCGGGTGCCCGGCCAGATCATCTGGTCGACCGACCTGATCGAGCACAAGGAAAAGCAGGGCGGCGGGAAAGGGACTCCGTCCGTTACCGCCTACAGCTATTCGGCGAGTTTCGCGGTGGCCTTGGCCAGCCGACCGCTCCAGTCGATCGGCCGGATCTGGGCTGACGGGCAACTGCTGCGCGGCGCTGCGGGCGACCTGAAAGTGGGCGGCGCCTTTCGCTTTTATTCGGGGTTTGGTGACCAGGAACCCGATCCACTAATCGCCGCCGCCGAAGGCAATAGCCAATGCCCAGCCTATCGCGGCCTGGCCTATGTCGTCTTCGAGGACCTTGCCCTCAGCGATTTCGGCAATCGCATTCCCTCGCTGTCTTTCGAAGTGTTCGCGGACACTGCCCCACTTTCGCTTGCGGGCTTGCTTGAAAAGGCGGTTACCAACAGCTCCAGCGCAGATGTCCTGCCGGGGATTGCAGGGCTCTCAGTCGAAGGTCCAGTGGCTGAAACGGTGGCGGCATTTGATCCGATCCTGCCCATCGCCATCGATGCCAACGGAGACGAACTCGCATTCAGTCTCGCCACAGAGCGACGCAGTCCGGCAATCCTGTTACCCGAAGCGACAACCGCGAATGATGTGGGAAATTTCGGGCGAGCATCAGGCTTTGCCCAGCACCGCCAAGGCGCTCGCAATGCGCCGCTGCGGGTACTGCGGTATTACGACATCGACCGCGATTTCCAGCCCGGCACCCAGCGGGCAAGTGGCCCGACAGGCGCCGGCCAACCAAGTTCAGTGGACCTGCCAGCCAGCCTGTTTTCCGATGATGCCCGAAAGCTCGTCGAGCAAGCCGCCAAACGATCCGATTGGGGCGAACAAACCATCTCCTGGCGCACTGCTCAACTTGACCCCGGCGTTCGCCCTGGGGCGCAGGTGATGCTCCCCGGCAGGCCAGGGAACTGGCGCGTGCTTGCCTGGGAGTTGCGGGAAAACGGCGTCGAGCTTTCGCTGGTTCGGATGCCTCCGACCGGAACCGCACCTCGCGCCGCGAGCGATCCTGGCCGCGCCAACTGTGCACTTGATGAAGCGGTTGGTGGCACCAGTCTGGCGGTCTGCGAATTGCCGTGGGACGGCTCAAGCCCATCCGTGCCGCAGGTACTTGCCGTGGCATCTTCGTCCAGCCCTGGCTGGCGCGGCGCGAGCCTGTACCTCGAGCGCGGCGACGGGTCTTTGGCCCCGGTCGGTGCAACAGGCCGCACGCGGGGCGTCATGGGAAAGACCACCGGCATTCTCCCCCCTGCATCGCCGCTGCTGTTCGACCGCAGCGCCAGCCTCGACATTCAACTCGCAGCGGCCGACCAGGCTCTATCCGGCGCAACCATGCAGCAACTTGCACTGGGGGCCAATCGTGCAGTGGTCGGCGAGGAAATCGTCCAGTTCGCCAAGGCCCAGGCGCTGGGGAACGGGCAGTGGCGCCTGTCCGGCTTCTGGCGCGGACGGGGCGGAACCGAAGGCGCTGTCGGCGGACATCTGGCCGGCGAAGACTTCATCCTGCTCGACGGGTCGGGCACCTTGCTTGATCCGGCAGTGTTTAGCCTCATCCCGGACACGAAAATTGCCGCGCTCGGTGTCGCAGACACTGAACCGGTTTCGGCCTTCGTCCGGATGCGCGGGATCGGGACAAGACCGCCCAGCCCGGTGCACGGCCGCTGGTCGAGACAGGGCGATGGGTCGGTTCTGCTGACCTGGACCCGCCGCGCGCGTGGATCGTGGGTCTGGCTCGACGGGATCGAAACGCCGCGTGGCGAAACGTCAGAGGCCTATGAAGTAACCTTCGGCGAGTCAGGGCAACCGATCCGACGCTGGGAAACTGACGCTCCTCAGCTGCCTCTGTCTGCCACCGAATTTGCCGAGATCTGCGCATTGAGCCGCAGTGGCCTTTTCCTGATCCGCCAACGCGGCGATCGGGGAATTTCAAACCCACTGGCAGTCCCTCTACCCCTTCATAACTAAAGGACGAAACGCGATGTCAGACACCCTGTTTGATTCCTCTACGCCGAGGTATTCGCTCCCGCTCTTATTCGTTGGCCAAAGCCATAAGGAAGGCTTCGTCAACGAGATCGCCTCGAGGATTGACGCGTTGCTCTTCCTGGCGATCGAAGGAGAGGCGGACTTTCCACCCACCACCTCGACCGAAGGTGAGAGCTGGCTGGTCAGCGCAACGCCAAGTGGCGAATGGGTGGGACACGCCCGGCATATTGCTTCACGCCAAGGTGGGAACTGGCTGTTTACGGCCCCCGCCTTCGGAATGCGTCTATTCGACAAGTCGAAAAATCAAGACATGTACCTTCGCCAAGAATGGCGCCTGGCGCCCACTGTCACCTCGCCAACCGGCGGAACGACAGTGGACAATGAGTCTCGGTTAGCGATCACAGGCATAATCGAGGCACTTCGCGTTGCCGGAGTGATCCAGAATGGCTGATTTCGCCAATCCAAAACTGCCGGATTAGTGAACTTTAATCTAGATTTATGGTGGTTTAACCCTGCTCAAGCGGCGGAATCGCGACATTTCTGCAACAGTTCAGCACTTTGTCTGCTTGCGGATAGATTTCTATGCAGTTAAACGTGCACCCACTCGGTGGCTCCAATCCTATCAAAGGGGAAAACCATAATGCGTAAACTCGTCATTGGGATGGCGCTGGCCTCATCGGCCCTTGCTTCGCCTGCCCTTGCCCGCGACGATTCCTGGTACATCGAAGGCGATGTCGGCGGAGTCGTCGTCGAAGACATGGAAAATCTCATTAGCGCCGGCGCCGGCACGCTGAACAACAAGGTTGGCTACGACCTTGGCGGCGCCATTGGCTACGACTTCGGCGGCTTCCGCCTCGAAGCAGAAACCAGCTATCGCAACGCCTCGGCCGAAGCTTTCGACCTCTCCACCACCTCTTCGGTTTCGGGTGGAACCTTCAGCGGCGGCGCCAATGCGCTCAGCTTCATGCTGAACGGCCTGCTCGACTTTGGTGCTGATGACAGCCTTCAGGGCTTCATCGGTGCTGGTGCCGGCGTTGGCCGCGTGAACGCTGATGCGGTGAACGGCCAGACGATCTACGTAAGCGATTCCGACACCGGCTTCGCCTACCAGGTTCTGGCTGGCATCCGCCAGCCGCTGAGCAAGAAGGTGGATATCGGTCTGAAGTACCGGTTCTACAATCAGAACAATGTCGATCTGATTGCGCCGCGCGGCACTGCTCTCAAGAGCGACTTCCGTTCGCACTCGCTGATGCTGACGCTGGGCTACAACTTCGGCGAGGAAGCAGCTCCGCCGCCTCCGCCGCCGCCGCCCCCCCCTCCGCCGCCTCCGCCGCCGCCCCCTCCGCCCCCCCCGCCGCCGCCGCCGGTGTGCAACAAGGGTCCGTACATCGTGTTCTTCGACTGGGATAAGTCGGACATCACGCCGGAAGCAGCTTCGATCCTCGACAGCGCCGTCACTGCCTATGGCAACTGCGCCAATGTTCCGATCATGCTGGCCGGTTACGCCGACCGCTCGGGCACGGTGAAGTACAACCAGGGCCTGTCGGAACGCCGCAACGCTTCGGTCCAGGCTTACCTGACCTCGCATGGCGTGGCTGCAGGCGCGATCACCAGCCAGGGCTTCGGTGAAAGCAACCCGCGGGTTCCGACCGCCGACGGCGTTCGCGAACTGCAGAACCGCCGGGTGGAAATCACCTACGGTCCGGGTTCGGGCATGTAAGCCTGCCACCTTGGCAAACGATTGGGGGGCCGGAGCGATCCGGCCCCCTTTTCGTTAGGGTGGGAGGAGAAAACTGTCTGGAGGTCTTATGATCCGCACCACTGCCTTGCTCGCTCTCACCGCCAATGCGCTTTCCGCATGCACGACCCTGGGCGACATTCCGACCGAGAAAGTCGCGTCAGCCGCCTTGCGCCAAGGCAACGGCGCACCCGCCGGGACCGCCGTCCTCACGCGCGCGGGCGAAAAACTCACCCTCTCGGTCGCCTTGGTCGGCTTGCCGACGGGTGCAAAGGGGATGCACCTTCACATGGTGGGGCAATGCGAGGCTCCCGCTTTCACCAGTGCTGGCGGCCATCTTAATCCGCATGGCAAACAGCATGGCGGCGAAAACCCCGCTGGCAGCCACCTGGGTGACCTGCCCAACATCACGATAAACAGCAGCGGCGCAGGTGCGGCGACGGCGGAACTAGCCGGTCAGGCGTCGGACTTGCTGCCTGTTCTGTTCGATGCTGACGGAACCGCGATCGTGGTTCACGCCGCAGCAGACGACTACAAGACCGACCCCAGTGGCAACAGCGGCACCCGCATCGCCTGCGGCGTACTAAGCCGCTAATAACGGCTACTCTCCGGCGCGTTCGCTCAGGGTCGCTTCGGCCCTGGGCACCGCCCGGTAGGCATAGAGCAGCAGCGCAACCGCAATCGGGGCAACGCCAATCAGCGAAAGGATGCCGGTGCGCAGATCGCCGACCGACTTTCCGTTCACCACCGTACCCGCCAGATCGGAAATCTGGCCGACCATGTAAGGCCCGAACGACAGGCCGACCAAGGTTGTACCAAGGAAGAACGACGCCGTTGCCGTGCCGCGCATCCGCGGCAAGACCAGGTCCTGGGTCGTTGCCGCGGCGGCCCCCAGGGCAGCAGCGCCGAACATCCCGGCGAGGAAGTTCATCACGTAAAAAAGTAGGGCGCTTTCCGTCGTGTAACCAATCCAGATGGGAATGACGGGCGCCACGACGCCGAACAGGATCACCAGGATTCGGCCAGCAGGATTACGCTCACGCAGGGCATCCGCGACGCGTCCACCGAGGATCACGCCCAGGAAACCGCTCAGCGCACCGCTACCGCCGAGGACGAAGGCCAGTTCGGCCTTGGGCAGGCCCAGCACCGTTTCCGCATAGGGCGGCGACCAGAAAGCGAGCGCATAGGCAGCAAGCGACACCAGGCCATAGCCCAGTGTCGTGCAAATGAAGGCGGGCGTCCCCCAGATGAGCTTGAAGGTTGCCGGGTCCTTGGAGCGCAGGGAGCTGGCCCACGAGAACACCGCATAATAGCCAAGAGACACGGCAGTCCATTGCGGGAAATTGCCGGTCAAATGGATCATCATCCAGGCAAAGGCAGTCAGGAATGCTGCTGCCGCCAGGTTGATTATCAATGCTGCCGGGCCACGGCGCCACGCGCCAATGACGGTGAATGGCGGAATGATCGTCGAAAGGTCAGCAAAGAAATCCGCAAAGGGACTGGGCGAGCTTGGGCTTGCCACTCCATCCATTGCGCCGCGGACCGGTTCGCGCAGGCTGGCGACCCACAAGGCCAGCAGCAGTCCGGGAATGCCCACCACCAGGAAGGCCGCCTGCCAGCCGACAAGCCCCAAAGGCCCGCCGCCAGGATAGGCGTTGTTCCAGGCTTGAACGACCTTTGCGCCGATGAACAGCGACACGCCACCGCCAAGGTACAGGCCCGATGAGTAAATCGCCAAAGCGGTCGCGCGCTGCTTTTTCGGGAAGTAGTCGGAAATCAGGGAATAAGCGGTCGGGCTTGCGGTCGCCTCGCCAACGCCGACGCCCATGCGCGCCAACGACAGGGTCAGCTGGTTGCGGGCAAACCCGGACAGCGCAGTCATGGTCGACCACAGCGCGAGACCAATGCTGAGCAGCCTTACCCGGTTCCAATTGTCGGCCAGCCGCCCAAGCGGAATTCCGAACAGGGCATAGAACACCGCAAATGCGGCACCGCCAAGGAAGCCCATGTCGGCATCGGTCAGGCTGAGGTCGCGCTTGATGTCGACTGCGAGAATCGAAACGACCTGGCGATCGATGAAGTTCAGGATGTAGACGACCACCAGGACGGTCAGCACGTACCAACTGTAACCGCTGGCCTTCGCCTCGGCCGGCGCCCCCCCCTGCTGATCTTTCACCCGGTCTCTCCTGAAATTCTTAACTCGAATAGCGCGTGGTATCGACAATTCCGGACTTGGCAAAGCCTTCTCGGCGCAAGCGGCAGGAATCGCAAAGACCACATGCGGATCCAT
The DNA here is from genome assembly GCA_964571305.1 of uncultured Novosphingobium sp. Taxonomy (GTDB): domain Bacteria; phylum Pseudomonadota; class Alphaproteobacteria; order Sphingomonadales; family Sphingomonadaceae; genus Novosphingobium. Next base: position 3,465 of record CAZNBX010000015.1, on the reverse strand, counting down.
CTGGCTGTGGATCATAACAGGACCAGCTCATTGCCGGGTCCAGGCCAAGCCGCCCGGCTTCGGCAGCAATCTCTGCCTTGCCCATATATTGCAGCGGCGCATGGATGCGGAAATCGTCTCCCTCTGCCCCTGCCTTGGTTGCGAGCCGCGCCAGGTCGGCGAAACCGGCAATGAATTCAGGACGACAATCGGGATAGCCGGAATAGTCGAGTGCGTTCACCCCGATGACAACATCGCGAGCCGAAAGCGCTTCGGCCCAGGCCAACGTAAGCGACAGGAAAACCAGGTTGCGGGCCGGGACATAGGTCACCGGAATTTCTGATCCGACACCTTCCTTCGGCACGGCAATGTCGTCAGTAAGGGCCGATCCACCGAACTGGCGCAGGTCAAGCGGCAGGACGACGTGACGCCTCGCCCCAAGATGGGCAGCGATTTCATGCGCCGCATCAAGCTCGCGCCGGTGCCGCTGGTTGTAGTCGATTGTCAGCGCATAAAGGTCGTACCCGGCCTCGCGGGCCAGGGCGGCGCAAACCATGGAATCGAGGCCGCCGGAAAGTAGGACCACGGCCTTGCGGCTGCTGCCGTCAGGAAGTCTTTGCATGGCCTCGGGCTAGCTGCTTCTCGTCCCTATGGCAACGGGATCAAGTGCCGCTGCAGTTCCCCGTGCGGCGCGCCTCGGCGCTGAACTCGAACGGCAAGCCATTGGCGATGCCGCGGCTGTCGATCTGTACCAGGCGTCCAGTTTCGCGCCGGATATGGGTGCGGCCATAGCCGCGCCCGCGGCAGGTGTATTGGACCACCACTTCATCAGCCCCGCCCTCGATCACGAAGCGCTCACAGGCCGGACCTGGATGACGGAGCTGGATCAGTCCCTGTCCGTTGGACAGGCACATGCGTTGCGGAGTGGACCCAGGTTCGCGGGTTCGCACCTCCCACTGGCCGGCCTCGATGGTATTCAGCATCGCAAGCGAGGGCCCCGCTCCCATTGCAGGAGCGGCCAGGGCCAAGAGGCCTGCCACGACGGCAACAGCGATGCGGATTCCTGCCTTCACCTGATCACACTCTTTCGAACGCCGACCCATATGAATGCCGGCACTGAAACGGACAACCTGCGCCTAAGGGTGCATTTCGGCAGACGAGTGGTGAATTTCAAGCCGCGATTTCGAACAAGCGAGAGCAAAACGCGCAATCGACGACGATCAGCCCCTGCTCGTTGCGCATGTCGATCCGGTCTTCTTCGGGGAACTGGGCCAGCACCGACTTGTAGTGCTCGATCGAGCACCGGCATCCGCGCGACAGCTGCCCGAATGGCTCGACCCGCACTTCCTCCTCGTCGTGGAACAGCCGCCAGGTCAGCGCCTCCAGCGACAGGTCGGCATCGATCAGTTCGTCGTGCCGCGTGCTGCCCGCCAGCGCAGAGACGTGCTCCCACTGCGGATGATCCATCCGCACGTGGAGCCGCTCGCGTCCTTCTTCGCCCTCCGGCAGGTGCTGGACGAGCAGCCCCCCGGCGACGCAGCCTTGACCATCTGTCTTGATCGCCACGCGGATCAGTGTCGGAACCTGTTCGGACTGCGCGAAATAGGCTTCGCAAGCTTCGGCCAGCGAATTCCCTTCCAGCGGAACGATGCCCTGATACCGCTGTCCGGTCTTGGCCAGGTCAAAGGTGATGGCGAGATAACCACTTTCCCCGAACAGGGCATGGAGCGACGGGTTGGCACCCAGTTCGATGAACCGCTCGGCATCGTGGCGGACATATCCGCGCACTTCGCCGCCGCGATAGTCGCAAACCAGAAGGTCGACCGCGCCGCCGCCCTGGGTCTGGGCCTGCATGGTCAGTTGCCCCTCGCCATCCTTCAAGAGCGAGCCGACCAGTGCGGTCAGCACCAGGGCCTCTGCCAGGAGGTGCTTGATCGGCACGGGGTAGTCATGCGCGGCTAGGATCGTTTCCAACACCGGGCCAAGCCGCACCACGCGCCCGCGCGCGTCGCGTGACGGGATGGTGAAGCCAAGCACCCGGTCATAGCCGGTTTCGCCCGGCTCGATATGCTGGGGCGCGCTCACAGCTGGCCGAAGGCCCAGCGCAGAACGCTCTTCTGCGCGTGAATGCGATTTTCAGCCTCATCCCAGACGACCGACCGGGGGCCATCAATCACGCTGTCGGTCACTTCTTCGCCGCGGTGCGCGGGAAGGCAGTGAAGGAACAGCGCATCCTGCTTGGCCTGCGCCATCAACGCATCGTTGACCTGGAACGGGGTCATGGCGGCAATGCGCGCCTCGGCCCCCTGCTGGCCCATCGAAATCCAGGTATCGGTGACGATCACGTCCGCTCCGCGTGCGGCCTCGGCCGGGTCGCGGGTGACAGTGATCTGCGCACCCAACGCGCGGGCACGCTCGATATAGCTGGCATCGCTATCATAGCCCTCAGGCACGGCGATCCGCACGTTGAAGCGCATCAGGCCGGCCGCCGCGACAATCGAGTTGAGCACGTTGTTGCCATCGCCCAACCAGGCCACTTCCAGCCCCGGCAGAGCCTTGCCGTGTTCGACGATCGTTTCGAGGTCGGCGACAATCTGGCAGGGATGCGAACGGTCGGTCAGGCCGTTGATCACCGGGACCGAGGCATGGGCGGCCATTTCCTCGATCTTCGCATGATCGTCGGTACGGATCATGATCGCGTCGGCCATGCGGCTGAGCACCCGGGCCGTATCGGCGACGGTTTCGCCACGGCCGAGCTGCGTCGTCCCGGCATCCAGCACGATCGCCGAGCCGCCCAGCTGGCGCATCGCCATGTCAAAGGACACGCGGGTTCGGGTCGAATTCTTCTCGAACACCATGGCCAGTACCCGGCCGGCGAGCGGTGCGTCCGGATCGGGCGCGCCCTTCGGCAGAGCGGCCCGCGCCGCCTTGCGCGCGATTGCATCGTTGATCATCGCGGCCAGGGCATCACCCCCCGCATCGGTCAGGTCGAGAAAGTGCCGGGTCATTTGTCCGCGGGCTCCGTCACGAAGCTCGCCGCACCGGCGGAGAGCTTTTCGATGAATTCGTCGATGTGGCTGTCGTCAATGACGAGCGGCGGAACGAGGCGCAAGGTGTTGTCCCCTGCGGCAACGGTCAGCAACTGGTGATTGTCGCGCAGGTGCGCCACCAGTCCGCGCGGCTCGGTCTTGAGCTTGAGGCCAAGCATTAGGCCCATGCCGCGCACGCTTTCGAACAGCTCCGGATAGTTGCCGATGAACTGCTCAAGCCGGCTGCGCAGGCGATCCGACTTGGCGCGGACTTCACCCAGGAAGTCATCATTCGCAACCGCATCCAGGACGGCTTCGGCAGCGGCCATGGCCAGCGGATTGCCGCCATAGGTCGAACCATGGGTGCCAATCACCATGCCGCGCGCGGCCTTTTCCGTGGCGCGGCCAGCGCCGATCGGGCACCCGCCGCCCAGACCCTTGGCCGTGGCGACAGCAT
>CAZNBX010000014.1:391-19432 GCA_964571305.1 uncultured Novosphingobium sp. | reverse complement strand
ACGATCGAGGCGGTGTAGAGGCTGTCGCCCGCGCCATTGGTGTTGCGATAGGCGGGGTTCCACGGTTCGGCATTGGCCGTGCCGAAGTAGACCAGGTCGGTCACCGGATCATAGGTGATCGAATCCCACACGGTGCCGCCACCGCCCTTCTTCCAGAAGTCGCCGCTCCAGGTCTTGGCTGCAGCTTCCAGGTGCTTGCCATCCTGCGGCTTCGACGGATCGCCGGGGACGGTGTAGAAGCGCCAGACCTGATCGCCGGTCTCGGCATCGAAGGCGGCCAGGTAGCCGCGGGTGAAATATTCCGCCCCGGCCGAACCAATCAGGACCTTGCCCTTCACGACGCGCGGGGCGCCGGTGATCGCCATGTGCGATCCTTCGGGGATGGTCAGCTTGTCCCACACGACCTTGCCGGTCTTCTGGTCGAGCGCGACCAGGCGGCCGTCGAGCGTGCCGACATAAACCTTGTTGCCATAGAGCGCGACGCCGCGGTTGACCGCGTCGCAGCAGACGTCGACCAGCTTGGCGCGCGGCACCTTGGGATCATAGGACCACTTGAGCGCGCCGGTCTTGGCGTCATAGGCCTTCACCATCGACCAGGCCGTGGTGATGTAGAGCACCCCGTCATGCATCAGCGGGGTCGCTTCCTGCCCGCGCGCGGTGTCGAGGTCAGCCGACCAGGCGAGACCCAGCTGGGCCACGTTCTTGTCGTTGATCTGATCAAGCGGGGAGAACCGGGTTTCGGCCCGGTCATAGCCATAGGTCAGCCACTCGCCAGCAGGCGGCTGGGCAATCATGGCATCGGTCACGCCTTCGGTCGGCGGAGCGGATACCTTGTTCCCACATGCGGCCAGCGGCAACAGCGCGGCGAGCGCCAGCAGTTTCAATCGCATTCCAGTCCTCTCCTCATGCCGGTCTTGTAACCGGTCACCGTGTGATCGGCCGTGCTGGCCCCCATCAGGCCGCATGGCGTTTCGCGGTTATCTTGCCTGCACGTTGTTCGAGAAGCGAGTCCATAATTGCAACTTATTTTACGTGTCGCGGCACCCGATCTGGGCACCTCCCTGTCCGAACGACCGGGTTGTTATAGGCAATTTTACGCGTAGTCTTGGCGGGTGGGACCGGGCTGAGGAGTAGAGCCGATGTGTGATGACCTGACTGCCGCCGAAGAAGAACAGGCGCTCGCCGCCAAGGGGCTGAGCCGCCGAGAGTTCGCCGCGATCGGTGCAGCGGGCGTGCTGGCGGCCTGCACCGCGCGGGAAAGCCAGGCCAAGGGCCGCGCGATCAGCGAGGCGATGGTTTCAGTGCCAACCCCGGACGGCATGGCCGACGCGTTCTTCGTCCATCCGGCCAAGGGCAAGCATCCCGCCGTGATCCTCTGGCCCGACATCGCCGGGCTGCGCGATGCCTACAAGGAAATGGCGCGGCGGCTGGCGGCGGACGGCTTCGCCGTGCTCGCGGTTAACCACTATTACCGCGCGGCCAAGGCGCCCCTGCTGGCGACCATGGCGGAATGGCGCAGCCCGGCCGGCCAGGAAAAGCTGAGGCCCGCGATTGCCACGCTGTCCCCAGCCAACACGATCCGCGACGCGACCGCCTTCGTCGCCTGGCTCGACCGTCAGGGCGCGGTCGACAAGCGCAAGGGCATCGGCACCCAGGGCTATTGCCAGACCGGTTCCTTCGCGATCCGCGCCGCCGCTGCCCTGCCGCAGCGGATCAAGGCGGCGGCCTCGTTCCATGGCGGCGGACTGGTGACCGACGAGCCCGACAGCCCGCACCGCTTGTTCGCGCAGAGCCAGGCCGGGTTCCTGATCGCGATTGGCCGGAATGACGATGCCAAGGCTCCCGGCGACAAGGACGCCCTGCGCGCGGCTGGCCAAGCCTCGGGCCGCCCGGTCGAGGTTGAGGTCTACAACGCCGACCACGGCTGGTGCACGCTCGATGCGCCGGTCTATGACAAGGCCGAGGCCGACCGCGCCTGGGCACGGCTGCTGGCGCTGTATAAGCGGCTTTAGCTGCCGCTGCGGCGGAAGGTGCCCAGACCCCGGTCGGTGCCGCAAAGCCGGTCCCAGAAGCGGAAGTAGAGCCCGTAATTGCACTGGTAGCGGTCGTGGTGCAGCTGGTGGTGGGTCGCAGTGATCAGCCAGCGCCCGGCCCGGCCGTGAACCAGCCAGCGCGGGAAGATCTCCCAGCCCATGTGGTTGCCCACCCCCATCAGCGTCATGGTCAGCAGCAGCGCCATGACCACGCCGACATGCAGCGGCAGGACAAAGACCAGCGCCGGCACGACAAAGGCCCCGGTCAGCGCCTCGCCTGGGTGAAAGCTCATCGCCGCCCAGGCGGTCGGCGGGCGGCTGTCGTGGTGGACTGCGTGGATCGCCCGGAACACGCGGGGTTCATGCATCCAGCGGTGGGTCCAATAGAACCACGTGTCGTGGATCAACAGGCAGAGCAGGAACGAGAGCGGCATCCACCATAGCGGATAGGCCGAAGCGTCCTGATAGATTTGCGTCCAGCCCCGGTTCTGCCAGCCCCAGGCGACGATCCCGGCAGGCAGGCCATAGATTGCCGCGCTGGCCAGCGACCAGCCAATCTCGCGCCGAATTTGCGGGGCAAGTCCGTGATGCAGGCCCGGCCAGCGGCGCTCTCCCAGCCAGGCGAAAAGCCCGCTGGTGGCGAGATAGCGCAGCGCCACGATGGCGACCATGGCCAGGGCCGCACCTGCTGCGGCGAGGATGCCGTTGCCTTGCATCGCTCCGGATTAGCATTCGCCCGGCGGCATGGCGACTGGTCCGATGGGGAAGGGGTTCAGGCAAATTCCTCGGTATCGATGCTCGCCTGCATGGCGGGGCCATAGCGCGGCCCGGCGACCGTCTGGCGGTTGATCAGCGCATCGAGTTCGGCGGCGAGGGCAGGCGACATCTCCCAATCCCACCGCGCGATGTTTTCTTCCAGATGGGGGATCGAGGCGGTGCCGGGGATCGTTACCACATGCTCGCCCCGGGTCAGCAGCCAGGCGAGGCTGAGCTGCGCCGCGGTCACGCCTTCTCGCGCGGCGATTGCGCTCATTGCGTCGATCAGCGCCAGGTTCTTCGGCCAGTTCTCGTCATTGAAGCGCGGCATGCCCGGGCGGATGTCACCCTTGGGCAGCGCGGAAACATCGCGCACCCCATTGGCCAGCGCACCGCGCCCGACCGGAGAGAAGGCGACGAAGGTGATGCCGAGTTCGCGGCAGGTATCGAGCACGGCGATTTCGGAATTGCGCGACCACAGCGAGTATTCGGTCTGGACCGCCGCGATGGGATGGACCGCATGGGCCTCGCGGATGTGGGCGGCGGACCATTCGGAAACGCCGACGCTGCCGACCTTGCCCTCTTTGACCAGCTCGGCCATCGCGCCCATCATCTCGGCAATCGGCACCTTTGGATCGAAGCGGTGCATGTAATAGAGGTCGACCCGGTCGGTCTGGAGCCGCTGGAGCGAGCCGTCGATATTGCGGCGGATCGCCTCGGGCGAGCAATCGATCCCGCGCTTGGGGCCATCGGCGACGATGCCCATCTTGGTCGCCAGGAAGAACTCCTCGCGCCGCCCTTTCAGCGCGTTGCCCACCAACGTCTCGTTATGGCCGAGGCCATAGATGTTCGCGGTGTCGAGGTGGTCATAGCCGAGATCGAGCGCGCGGTTCAGCAGCTTCGCACCATAGTCGTCGCCCGGCGGCGTGCCATAGGCCCAGGACAGGGACATGCAGCCCAGACCTACGGGTTTGACCGCCTTTCCGGCGATGTGACGCTTTGCAACCATTGTCTTGTTCAATTCCTCTGCGGGGGCCGCCGTGGCCCTCAATAGATCGTGTAGCCGCCGTCGATTACCATGCTGTCGCCGGTGTGGAAGCGCGAAGCGTCCGAAGCGAGGTAGACCGCGATCCCGGAAAAGTCCTGGCGGTCGCCCCAACGACGCATCGGCACGCGGCCGATCACCTTCTCGTTGAACTTGTCCCAGCCCTGCAGCGGCGCGGTCATGTCCGAGGTGATCCAGCCCGGCAGGATCGCATTGGCGCGGATGCCATAGCGGGCATATTCGACCGCGAGGCCCCGGATCAGGCCGAGCACCGCGGTCTTGCTGGCGGCATAGGCCTCGTTCGCCGGAGCGCCGTGGATCGCCGAAGTCGACGAAGTGACCAGCAGGGATCCGCCGGGATCGCCGGCACCGGCACGGTCGATCATGTGCCTCGCCGCCTCGCGGAAGGTCCAGAACACCGCGTCGAGGTTTACCGTCATCACCCGGCGCCAGCCCTCGGTGGTCTGCTCGTGAAACGGAGCGCCGCCGCCGACCCCGGCATTCGCGGCGCAGAAGTCGAGCCGGCCAAAGCGGCCGATCACTTCGGCCAAGGCATCGCTGACCGCCTGTTCGCTGGTCACGTCGACCGCCTGGACCAGCACTTCACCGCCCAGCGCCTCAAGCGTCTTCTGCGCCGCGGCATTCTTGGCCGGGTTCTGGCCCCAGATCGCCACCTTGGCTCCGGCTGCAGCGAGGCCTTCCGCCATGCCCAGGCCAATCCCGCCATTGCCGCCGGTGACCAGGGCAACCTTGCCGGTCAGGTCGAAGGGGGTGAATGCCATGGGTAAGTCCTCTCTTCGTTTTTGGATTCGAGCCGAACCTTAAGCGGGAGGATCGCCGCTGCAAGTGCTCGTAGCGGTAGCTCGCGTACTTCTGCGAACGATTCACGTTCTGCAAAATCGCCCATTAACCCTGCGGCCCATTTGTCCTATGGGGAGCTCGCAGCCCGGGCGGTTCGCCCGCGGGGAGGAATGACGAAGACCCTATGGCACGAAACGATTCCCGGCGCAGTGCGCCACCCGCACCGCGTCGCGGCCGGGACGAAGCGCCCCGTTCTTCCGCACTTGGCCGTTTGTTCCGGCGTTTGATCGTCTGGGGCATTTCCCTTGCCGTGATCGGCGTTCTGGCGCTGGGCGTCGCGGTCGGCCTGACCGCTCGGTCGCTGCCGGATTTCGAGAAGATCAAGGCGACCCAGACCGAACAGATGATCGTGGTCCGCGCCCGCGATGGCACGCAGCTGGTCTCGCTTGGCCCGAGCTATGGCAAATGGGTGCCCTACGACCAGATTCCGCAGGTCATGAAGGACGCCATGCTCTCAACCGAGGATCGGCGTTATTACACGCACGTCGGGATCGACCCGATTGGCCTGGCGCGGTCGATCTGGGTCCGGGTCGAGGAAGGCAAGTGGAAGCAGGGCGGTTCGACCATCACCCAGCAGCTCGCCCGCACCGTGTTCCTCAACAACTCGCGCACCTTCGGCCGCAAGATCCGCGAAGCCGTGCTGGCCCTGGCGCTGGAGTGGAACTTCTCGAAGGACCAGCTGCTCGAACTGTACCTCAACAAGGTCTATTTCGGCGGCGGCGCCTATGGGATCGATTCCGCCAGCCGCAAGTTCTTCGGCCATCCCGGCACCGAGATCACCTTGCCCGAAGCGGCAGTGATCGCGGGCCTGGTCAAGGCACCATCAAACTATGCGCCGACCGCCGATGCCGAGGCGGCAATCGGGCGCGGCACGGTCGTGCTGGGGCTGATGGCGGAAAACGGCAAGATCAGCCGCAGCGAGGCCGCGTCGACTGATCTGAAGAAGCTCAAGTTCGCGCAGGAAAGCGGGCAGAATTCGGTCCGCTACTTCACCGATTGGGCGCTTCCGCAGCTCGACCTGCTGCTCGGCGAGACCGACCAGCCGATCGAAGTCTGGACCACGCTTGACGTCAAGCTGCAGAACGCAGCGGCGGACGCGATTCAGGCCAACGCTCCCAAGGGGGCGCAGGGCGCGCTGGTCAGCATGGACCGCGATGGCGGCGTCCTCGCGCTGGTCGGCGGGACCGACTATGTCACCTCGAACTACAACCGCGCGGTCAATGCCGTGCGCCAGCCGGGTTCGGCGTGGAAGCTGTTCGTCTATCTCGCCGCGCTTGAGGCGGGTTATACCCCCAACGCCGAAGTGATCGACGAGCCGGTTACCATCGACGGGTGGAGCCCGCGCAACTCGACCGGCGACTATGCCGGCAAGATCGACGTGCGCACCGCCTTTGCCTATTCGAAGAACACCGTTGCCGCACAGCTGGGCCAGGAAGTGGGCTTTTCGACTGTTGCCGCGATGGCCAAGCGCTTTGGCATCTCGACCCCGATCTCGACCGTGCCGTCGATGGTGCTGGGATCGAACGAGGTTCGCCTGATCGACATGACCCGCGCATTTGCCGCGATCTCGGCCAAGGGGACCGGCGTCGAACCCTATGGCATCATGAAAGTGACCACGACCGACGGCAAGCTGCTCTATGAGCGCAAGCCGCAGGCGGGCAGCAGCCTGGTCCCGTCCTACGTCGCTTCGGGCATCACCGACATGCCACAAACCGCAGTCAGCATCGGCACCGGCCGCGCGGCGCAGATCGGGCGTCCGGTGGCGGGCAAGACCGGAACCACTTCGGCCAACAAGGACGGCTGGTTCCTTGGCTTCTCCAGCGGTGTCACCACGGGCGTATGGATGGGCCGTGACGACGACCGTCCGGTCCCCGGCCTGCAGGGCGGCACTGCCCCGGCGCGGGCCTTTGCCAGCTACATGAAGGTTGCCGTGGCGGGCCGTCCGGTCGAAAAGTTTGAAACCGACGCGACCCTGCCGGCGTGGCAGCTGGAACCCGACGACGAAATGCTGATGAGCGGCGCGCCGGAAGACTATTACTACGTCGATGAAAAGGGCAACCTGGTGAACCCGGTCCAACTGGAGGACGGTCCTGCCGATCAGCCTCCGGTGGAGAAGAAGGCTCCGGCGCCAACCCGCGCGCCGCCTGCGGCGAACGAGGATTTCCTCAACGAAGCAACCGGGCGCGTCCGGCCTTCCGAACGCGCCCGGCCGAACTGACGGCCTGGCTTAGCCGATCCGCAGCGCGATGTAGACCAGCCCGGCCGTGCCCGGCCGCTGGATCTGCAGCGTGATGGTCGGGCGGCCAGCGCTCTTCGCTTCGCGCACCGCGCGGTCGAGGTCCTGGACGCTCGCCACCGGAACCATGTTGGCCGAGACGATGATGTCGCGGCGCTGAAGCGACCGGTTGGCCGCGTCCGATGCCGGATCGATCCCGGCAATGACCACGCCCTTGGTCGCTGCCGGGACACCCAGCTGCGCGGCATAATCAGGGTTCATCGTCAGGACGCGCAGGCCCAGGGCGCTTTCCGCCAGGCCTTCACCTTGCGACTGCGGACCTTCGAACGGATTGCCCTGCGGCTGCGGATCAAGCGACTTGGCCAGCTCTTGCTGGTTCGGGCGCTTGGCCACGACGGCATAGACCGTGACGGTCTTGCCACTGCGCAGCACTTCGATCGGGATGCGGGTGCCAGGGGCGGTTTCGGACACGATGCCCGAAAGGGTGCGGTCCGGGGTGACTTCCTGGTTGTTCACCTTCATCACGATGTCGCCGACCTTGATCCCGGCGGCAGCGGCGGGCAGGTCGGGGATGACCGCGCGGACCAGTTCGCCCCGGTCGTGCGGCAGGCCCAGCGAATCCGCGATCTCGTCCGAGACCGGCTGGATCGAGATGCCCAGGTAGCCACGCTCGATCGCCTGGCCCTTAATCAGGCGTTCGACGATCGGGCGCGCGGAGGCGCTGGGAATCGCAAAGCCGATGCCGATATTGCCGCCGCTGGGGGCGACGATCCAGTTGTTGATGCCGATCACGTTGCCGGCCATGTCGAACATCGGCCCGCCCGAGTTGCCCGAATTGATCGAGGCGTCGGTCTGGATGTAGTGGTCATAGGCGCCGGTGCCGGTGTTGCGGTTGACCGAGCTGATGATGCCCGAGGTCACCGTGCCGCCCAGGCCAAACGGATTGCCGATGGCAATGATCCAGTCGCCAGCGCGGGCCTTGGTCGAATCCCCGAACTTGACGAAGGGCAGGGCCTTGCCGGCATCGATCTTGAGCACGGCAATGTCCGATTCCGGATCGCGGCCGACGATGCGCGCCTTGTACTGGCGGCCATCGGCAAGCTTGACCGTGACTTCATCGGCCTGGCCTTCGCGGTCGAGGCTGATCACGTGGTTGTTGGTGACGATGTAGCCGTCGTGCGAGACGACGAAGCCCGAGCCGACCGCCTCGGCGACCTTGGCCTGAGTGCCACCGCCGCCGGGCAGGAGGTTGCCGAAGGGCAGGGCGGCGAGCGGGTTCTTCACCTCGACCTTTTGCCGCACGGCAATGTTGACCACGGCTGGCTGCAATTGCTGGGTCAGGTCGGCGAAGCTGGCCGGAGCGCCCGCACGGGGCACGATGGTGCGCATCTGCTCTGCGTCGTTCTGGGCGACCTGGGCCCCCGCTGGGATGCCGCCGACCAGCGACAGCGCGGCGCCTCCCAGAAGCAGTGCGGAAGTGACACTGTATACGTACTTCACGTGGTTCGTTCCCTCTTTGCGTTGGAATCTGTTCCTTGCGGAAGATTCACGTCATGATCCCTTAATGGGAATTGAACGTTCTATTTTCCACCAAAGTGTTTCAGGTAGCCGCTGTCGGGCGGCAGCACGATAGTGGCCGTGTTCTTGCGCTTGGGGTCGCCGTAAAGCTCGTCATAGCTGCGCATCGCACGGTAGAAGCTGTAGAATTCCGGGTCTTGGTCGGCGCTGCGCTTGCGCCGCGCGGTGGCTTCGGCCTCGGCGGCTGAGGTGACGGCCAGGGCATCGTTGGCGCTGCGCACCTCGATCTCGGCCAGGGTCGCCTGGTGGCGCTGCTCCATCCGTTCATAGGCGGAATTGAGCGAGCCTTCATCCAGCGCGACCCGCGCGATCCTGAGGTCGATCACTTGCAGCCCAAATTGCCGCACATCCTTGTCCAGCGCCCGCAGCATCGCCTGGTTGGCTCCGCCCGCGCCCGGCTGGGCGATGGCCACGGCGCTGCGCTGGCTCACTTCCTGGTCGATCAGCGGGGGGAGCACGGCCTTGAGCTGGTCCTCGGTCTGTGCCGCCGAGCCGAGCGAGCGGGTTAGCCGGACCGGATCGATGATCCGGTAGGTCACGTCGGCATCGACCAGCAACCATTGCTGGTCCGCGCTCTTGGTGCGCTTGTCGGGATAGCTGTAGGTGACCAGGCCGCGCGGCAGCACGGTAATGGTTTCGAGCAGCGGGATCTTGGCGACCAGGCCAGCGCCGCTTTCTCCGCCGGGGTGGAACCGGTTTATCACCCGCTCGGGCTGGCCCATCCGCTCGATCACCGCCTGTTCCTGTTCGCCGACCACCGATATGCTGGTGGCGCCAAGCAGCAGGACGATAATTAGGAGGAACAGGCCGGAGCGAAAGCGGTGCAAGGTCTGGGTCATGTCACTGCCCGCCCGTCGCGGCGGGCTTTTCGCCCGGAGGAGGAGGCAGCGTCACGCCGGTTCCGGCATTGCCGATCACGACCTGGTTGTTGCGCAGCACGCGCTCGATCGTGTCGTAGTAGATCCGCTCGCGCGTGACTTGTGGGGCGAGGCGATAGAGCTGGTAGGCCTTGTCGAACGCATTCGCCTCGGTCTCCGCCGAATAGCGAATGCGCGCGGCATAGGCGACGGCAGCCTCGTGGTTCTTGCGCGCGTCCTCGTTGGCCTTGTCGATCTTCTTGAAGGTCTCGGCCAGGCGGGCGGGCGGATTGGCGGCGGTCAGTTCCACACCGCCGACCGCGATCCCAGCCTTCCAAGCGTCGAGCACCCGTTGCAGCCGGGCTACGATCCGCTGCTGCAGTTCGGCCTGGCGTTTGCCGTCGCGCAGCTCGTCAAAGGTGAATTCGGCCACGCCCGCGCGGATCGCGCTGTCCGACAGGCGCTGCAGCGCCGCTTCGCTGTTCGGCATGGCAAAGGTGAAGGCCCGGATGTCGCTGATCCGCCAGCGCACCAGGGCGCGAATGTCGATCAGCTCCCCATCGCGGGTCAGCATCAGGGTTTCGGCTTCCTGGTTGGGCAGCATCAGCACCTGTTCTCTCCCGGTTTCCTGGGTCCTGACCACTTGCAGCGGCCACGGCAGGGTCAGGTTCAGGCCTGGCGAGAGCGTGCCCGAATAGCGCCCCAGCGTCGTCACCACGCCCTGCTCGTTCGCGGCGAGGACGTGGAGCGAGGTCGAGATCAGCCAGGCCGAGGCAATGCCGATGGCGCCTAGCGCCCACATTGCCTTGCCCCCCGCGCGGCTTCGCGCCGTGGCGGCGCGCTGGCGCAGGATATCGTCCATCCGGGCGGAGCGGCGCTGGGCGCTTTCTTCCGCCAGGTTGTGCCACGGATTGCTTGCGGCGGTTTTCTTTGAAGACGCGGAATTGCCGGGGGTTTCACCCTGATTGACGCTTTCTCCCTGCGGGTCGTCGCTTTTCTTCCTGCGCCTCTTCGGGCCATCGCTCTCGCTCATGGCGCACACTATAGGGGGGCGCTGCGCAAATAACAGGGTGGGCCATGCATTTTTCCTTGCCAGAGGCACGCGAAACGGGTTTCGGCTCCAGGCCATGAGCAATACGCCAGACCATACCGATGCCCTGCGCGCGGCGCTGCCGCCGCTGGCCCAATCCCGCCTCCAGTCGCTGCGTTTCAACGATGGCGTTGCCATTGCCGTGATCGAAGCGAGCGGGTTCGACGGTATCGAGCGTGACCGACTGGAATCTGCGGTCAAGGAGGCTCTTTCCGGCCAGCCCGGCGTAACCGACGTGCGCGTGGCGATGATGGCGGACAAGCCGCGCCGCCGGATCATCGCGGTCGGTTCGGGCAAGGGCGGAGTCGGCAAGTCGACCGTATCGACCAACCTCGCCGTCGCGCTGTCGCGGCTGGGCCGCAAGGTCGGCCTGGTCGATGCCGACATCTATGGCCCGTCGCAGCCGCGCCTGCTGGGCAACGAAGGGATCAAGCCGCAGGCCCGGGCGGACAAGCTGATCCCGGTGCCAAGCGAATGGGGCATTCCGTCGCTGTCGATGGGCCAACTGATCGAACCGGGCAAGGCGATTGCCTGGCGCGGACCGATGGCGGGCAATGCCCTGGGCCAGCTGGTCGATGCCGACTGGGGCGATGTCGATACCCTGATCGTCGACCTGCCGCCCGGCACCGGCGACGTCCAGCTGACCATGCTCCAGCGCCACAAGCCAGCCGGGGCGGTGATCGTCTCGACCCCGCAGGACCTCGCCTTGATCGACGCCAAGCGCGCGATCCAACTGCTCGAGGTCGGCCAGGTGCCGATCATCGGCCTGGTCGAGAACATGGCCGGCTATGCCTGCCCGCACTGCGGCGAAGTGTCCGATCCGTTCGGCAGCGGCGGGGCAGAGGCAGCGGCGGGCGAGCTGGGCATGGCCTTCCTCGGCCGGATTCCGCTGCAAATGGCGATCCGCGAGGCAAGCGATGCCGGCACTCCGCCAGCAGCCGGAGAGGGGCCGGCGGCCGATGCCTTTGCCGCGATTGCCCGGCGCGTGGCGACCTGGCTCGACAATCAATAACCAGCCCCTAAGGTAAGCGGCGCAAGGGACGGGGTGGCCAATGCGGTTCACGCGGCGCGGGGTACTGATCGGAGTGGGAGTTACGGGCGGCCTGGTTGCCGCCTGGACGCTCGGTCCGCGCCGCCTTGCCGCGCCGCTTGCCCCCGCCGAGGGTGAATATGCCTTCGATGCCTGGCTCAAGATCGCGAAGGACGGCGTGGTCAGCGTGGCCGTGCCCGACCTTGAGATGGGGCAGGGCGCGACGACCCTGATTGCGCAGATCGTCGCCTACGAACTGGGTGCGGATTGGCGCCAGGTTGCGGTGGAACCGGCGCCAGTTAGCGGCGCCTATGGAAATGCGCCGCTCGCTGCCGAATGGGCGCCGCTGTGGCTGCCCTTGGCATCAGGGTTGGCTGACGAGCCGGACAGCCTGCTGGCGCGGCGCTTTGCCCGGAACGAGGTTTTCGCAGCGACGGCGGAGGGCACCACGCTCGCCGCGCACGAAGGAGCGGCCCGCGCCGCTGCTGCCTCGGCCCGCGTGATGCTGGCCAAGGCTGCTGCCGAGCGCTGGGATGTTTCATGGGAAGAGTGCGATGCGCAGGACGGCTTCATCGTCCATGACAAGCAGCGCCTCTCATTCGCTGAACTGGTTGCCGAAGCGGTGGACTTCACCCCGCCCGACCCGCCGGTGCTGCGTGCCCAGCCGCCGCAGGAGCGCGCGGCTGAGTTCCCGCCGGGCGCACCGCTGCGTGCGCCCCGCCTCGACCTGCCGAGCAAGGTCGATGGCTCCGCCATGTTCGCTGGCGATGTCCGCTTGCCCGACATGGCCTATGCCGCAATCCGTCACGGGCCCGTGGGAGACACCAGGCTGGCCGGTTTCAACCGCGCCGCGGCAATGTCGGTGCCGGGCGTGCTGGGGCTGGTCGAGGGCAGCGACTGGCTGGCCGCCGTAGCCAGCGACTGGTGGTCGGCCGAGCAGGCGCTGAAAGCTGCCGCGCCCGCGTTCCGGTCTACGAACCGCGCCGACAGCAGCCGCATTGCCGAGCAGCTGGAAAAGGCGCTGAAGGATGGCGATGCCAGCCGGATTGCGGACGAAGGCGATCCGGGCAAGTGGCTCTCCGGACCGTTTGAACACACCGCCCGCTACGCCATTGCCCCGGCCCTGCAAGGCAGTGTGGAAACCGCCACCGCGACCGCGCGGGTCGGCCCGGACAAGGTTGAACTGTGGGCGGCGAGCCAGGCGCCGCAGGCCGCGCGTTTAGCGGTGGCGAAAGCGCTCGACCGCTCCGTCGACGATGTCGTGCTCTATCCGATGCCCGCCGGGGGCAGCTTCGATGCGCGGCTCGATGCGGCCTACGTTGCCCAAGCGGCGCTGATCGCGCGCGCCGCGGCGCGCCCGGTGCAACTGATGTGGTCGCGCTGGCAGGAACATGTCGCGGGCCTGCCCCGGACCCCGGCGCGGGCGGAACTGGCGGCGCGCACTGCGCCCGACGGTTCGCTGATCGGGCTCAAACTGCGGATTGCCATGCCGGGGACCATGCGCGAATTCGGCGCGCGCCTGTTTGACGGCGACAGCCGCCGCGACGCGCTGGCGCAGCAGGACGAAGCCGATCCACTGGCCATGCGCGGCATGGTCCCGGTTTACCAGGTGCCGCACCTGCTGGTCGAGCATGTGCCGGTGCGGATCGACCTGCCAACCGGCCCCTTGCGCGGCAATTCGCATGGCATTGCCGCCTTCCTGATCGAGACCTTCGTTGATGAACTGGCGAGCCGCGCGGGCCGCGAACCTTTGTCCTATCGCATCGCCATGCTCGGCCATGACCTGCGCCTTGCCAACTGCCTGCAACGCGCAGCCGGCCTGGCCGAATGGAACGGCGGGGCGCTCGGCACCGGACAGGGGCTGGCCTGCTATCGCATGACGACGGCAGGGCGTGAGGGACGGATTGCGGTGATCGCCAGCGCGCGGCGGGACGAGCGCGGCATCCGGGTGGACAAGCTGACCGCCGTGGCCGACCTCGGCCGGATCGTGAATGTCGACATTGCGCGGCAGCAGATCGAGGGCGGTTTGATTTTCGGCATGGGCCTCGCCTCGGGTTCGGCAACTGCCTTCAAGGACGGGTTGCCGCAGACGGGCCGACTTGGGCTATTGGGCCTTCCCTTGCTGAGCGACTGCCCGGAGATTGAAGTGGATTTCATTGATAGCGACGCCGACCCGTTCGATCCGGGCGAGCTGGGGGCGATCATCGCTCCGCCCGCGATTGCCAACGCCCTGGCCTCGGCCGGAAGCGAGCGGCTCCGCACCCTGCCTTTGACCGGAGCCGGCCTGTGACCCTTCCCGCCAATCACCCGCCGGTAAAGGCGCCGCGCATCGGCGTGCTGCTGGTCAATCTGGGTACGCCCGATGCGCCGACCCCCAAGGCGGTGCGGCGCTATCTCAAGGAATTCCTTTCCGACCAGCGCGTGGTCGAGATTCCAAAGCCGATCTGGTGGCTAATCCTCAACGGGATCATCCTCAACGTCCGCCCGCGCAAGAGCGCCCATGCCTATGAACAGGTGTGGACGGCGGACGGCTCGCCGCTGGCTGCGATTACCAAGGGGCAGGCGGAAAGCCTGCAGCAGCGCATGGGCGATGGGGCCGTGGTGCGCTGGGCGATGCGCTATGGCAATCCGTCGATCGGCGATGAATTGCAGGCGCTGAAGGATGCCGGGTGCGACCGCATCCTGTTTGCCCCGCTCTATCCGCAGTATTCGGGCGCTACCACCGCAACCGCAATCGATGCGCTGGGGGCAAAGCTGGCCAAGATGCGCTGGCAGGCGGCGGTCCGCACCCTGCCGCCCTATTACGACGATGCCCTGCATATCGAGGCGCTGCGCGCCGATACCGCGCGGCAGTTGAAGGCGCTCGATTTCCAGCCCGAAGTCCTGCTGCTCTCGTTCCACGGGATGCCGGAACGTACGCTGCACCTGGGCGATCCCTATCACTGCCAGTGCCGCAAGACCGCACGCCTGCTGGGCGAAGCGCTGCGCGGCGAGTTTCCGGACCTGCGGATCGAAACCACCTTCCAGTCGCGCTTTGGCCGGGCCAAGTGGCTCGAACCGGCGACTGACGAGGTCCTGGCCGAGGAAGGCCGGAAGGGGACCAAGCGTCTCGTTATCGCTGCACCCGGCTTTTCCGCCGACTGCCTCGAAACCCGCGAGGAATTGGCGATCCGCGGGCGCGAGCAGTTCGAGGAAGCGGGCGGCACCCATTTTGCCGCGCTGGATTGCCTCAACACCTCGAATGCTGGCATGGACATGATCGAAGCGCTGATCCGGCGCGAACTCAAAGGATGGACCGACTGACCATGCCCGGCCTCAACCCCGCCATCGATCCCGACGGCCTGCTCGAATTCTCGGTGGTGTTCACCGACCGCTCGCTCAATCACATGAGCCAGCGCTTCCAGCAGGCAATGCGCGATATCCATGGCGGGCTGTGCGAGGTTTATGGGGCAGAGCGGGCGGTGGTCGTGCCGGGCGGCGGGTCCTATGCGATGGAAGCGGTCGCGCGCCAGTTCGCCACCGGCAAGCGCGCCATGGTGATCCGCAACGGCTTCTTCTCCTACCGCTGGAGCCAGATCTTCGAAGCGGGATCGATCCCGGCCAGCGAAACCGTGCTCAAGGCGCGCCGCGTCGGCAATGCCGGTCCGCAGGCGCCCTTTGCTCCGGTTCCGCTGGACGAGGCAGTCGCCGCGATCCGCAGCGAAAAGCCGGAAGTGGTCTTTGCCCCGCACGTGGAAACCGCCAGCGGGATCATCCTGCCCGACGCTTATGTGAAGGCGATTGCCGAGGCCGCGCATGAAGTCGGTGCGCTATTCGTGCTCGACTGCGTCGCTTCTGGCTGCGTCTGGGTCGACATGCGCGCGCTCGGCGTCGACGTGCTGATCTCGGCGCCGCAAAAGGGCTGGTCCGCCTCGCCCTGCGCCGGGCTGGTCATGCTGAGCGAGCGGGCAGTCGAGGCCACCCGCGCGGCCAAGTCGACCAGCTTTGCCATCGACCTGGGCAAGTGGCTGGCGATCATGGAGGCTTATCTGGGCGGCGGTCACGCCTATCATGCGACCATGCCGACCGACGCGCTGATGCAGTTCCGCGATGCGATGCTGGAAACCAAGGCAGCCGGTTACGAAGCCTTGCGTGCCGCGCAGTGGGAACTGGGCAATGCCGTGCGCGCCATGCTGGCCGCGCGCGGGGTGCAGTCGGTCGCGGCGGAAGGCTTCACCGCACCGGGCGTGGTGGTTAGCTTTACCGATGATCCGGAAATACAGAACGGCAAGAAGTTCGCTGCGATTGGTTATCAGATCGCCGCAGGCGTGCCGCTGATGATCGACGAAGGGGCGGACTACAAGAGCTTCCGCCTCGGCCTGTTCGGGCTCGACAAGCTGAAAGACGTTCCGGCCAGCTTGGCCCGGTTGGAAGCAGCCTTCGACCGGGTGTTCTGACCCTAAAAGTCGATCGCAATTCCCTTTTTGACCCAGTCGCCATAGCGGGTGGGGGACAGGCCATCGGGTTCCTCGCCCGG
The DNA here is from genome assembly GCA_964571305.1 of uncultured Novosphingobium sp. Taxonomy (GTDB): domain Bacteria; phylum Pseudomonadota; class Alphaproteobacteria; order Sphingomonadales; family Sphingomonadaceae; genus Novosphingobium. The sequence goes on along the minus strand of CAZNBX010000014.1, from coordinate 3,430 downwards.
CTGCGGTTCGGCCGGGGTGGGGGCCGGATCGTTGGTCCAGTGCGCGGGCTTCTGGAAAGTCTGAGGGCGTTGGGTAGCGCGCTTGGTCATGCCATCTCAATGCGCCCGCTGGCGGTGAAAGGCAATTGTCTCTAGGGGCAGGCCATGGACATTCCTGGTCATCCCGCGCGCAAGGGTGCGCTGAAGCTGCTCGACGCCGTGCTCCGCCGGGGCGAAACGCTAGACGTTGCTGCCCACGCCGCCTTGCAGGGCCTGCGCAGCGGCCCGGACAAGGCGCTCGCCCGCGCGCTCGCCAGCGAGGTGCTGCGCTGGCTGGTCGACCTCGATGCGCTTATCGATTCCGCCACGCGCCAGCCCCTGCCCGACGATGCCAAGCCGCGCGCCGCGCTGCGGATCATGCTGGCCGGTTGGCTGCGATTGGATACGCCGCCCCATGCGGTGATCGCCACCGGCCTGCCGCTGCTGAGCGGCGGTCCGCGCCGACTGGCCCACGGTGTGTTTTCGACCCTGGTCAAGCAGGGGGTGACCCTGCCGGAGGTGCCGACCCTGCCCGCGCCGGTCGCCGCGCGCTGGGGCGCGCAGGCCAGCGCGATTGCTGCCGGTCTAGCCGTCCCACCGCCGCTCGACCTGACGCTGAAGGATGCGGCGGAAACCGCCATCTGGGCCGAACGGCTCGGCGGGCAATCGCTCGCCCCCGGCCATGTCCGCCTGCCGCGCGGCACGGCGGTGGAGAATCTCGAAGGCTTCGATCAGGGTGCATGGTGGGTGCAGGACCTCGCCGCCAGCCAGCCCGCGCGCCTGCTGGGTGCCGGGGAGGGCCGCTGCGCGCTCGACCTCTGTGCCGCGCCCGGGGGCAAGGCGCTGCAACTCGCCGCTGCTGGGTGGCAGGTCACGGCAGTCGAACTCAGCGCCAAGCGCGCCCAGCGGATCGAGGCGAACCTCAAGCGCACCGGACTGAACGCCGAGATCGTCATTGCCGATGCCCTGAAATGGCAGACCGAGGACAAGTTCGACGCGGTGCTGCTCGATGCGCCATGCACCGCGACCGGCACCTGCCGCCGCCATCCGGACGTGCTGCACCGCATTGGCCCACGCCAGATCGCGGAAATGGCCGAGTTGCAGCAAGCGCTGCTCGAACGTGCGGCGCAGTGGCTGAAACCTGGTGGCCAGCTGGTCTATGCGGTCTGTTCGCTGGAGCCGGAAGAGGGCGAGGCGCAGGCCGACAAGGTCGCGCTCGCCAAGGACCCGATCCGCGCCGATGAGCTGCCCCCTGGCCTGGTCCCGACCGAACAGGGCTGGCTGCGGACCGATCCGGCCATGCTGGCGGATGCGGGCGGGCTCGACGGGTTCTTCGTCGCCCGCTTCCGCGCCTGACCTAGTCCTTCAGTTTGTCGGCAAAGCCCTTTTGCAGCTTGGCCAGCTTGGGCGGGATCACCGCCAGGCAATAGGGATTGCGCTGGCCTTCGCCCTGCCAATATTCCTGGTGGTAGTCCTCGGCGGGATACCATTCCGCCGGGCCTTCGATGGTGGTCACCGCGCTCTGGCCCTGATGGGCTGCGTTCCAGCGGGCGATCCCGGCCTCGGCCTCGGCACGCTGCTGATCGTCCAGCGGGAACAGGGCAGTGCGGTACTGGGTGCCGATGTCGTTGCCCTGGCGGTTGAGCTGCGTCGGATCGTGGGTGCCCATGTGGATGTCGAGCAGGTCGGCATAGGACACCACGGCAGGATCGAATTCGATCCGGATCGCCTCGGCGTGGCCGGTGTCGCCGCCGCACACCTGCTTGTAGGTTGGGTTGGCCACGGTCCCGCCAATATAGCCGGTTTCCACCGCGCTGACCCCGGTGCTTGAGCGGAACACGGCCTCGGTGCCCCAGAAGCAGGCGCCGGCGAGAATTGCGTGTGCCATGTTTGATCCTTCCTCTTTGGGCACGAGATAGGAAGCGCCGCGCCGCTTGTCATCGTGTCCTTTGGCACTAGTTTGCGCCGCATAAGTACTTCTTCGGGAGAATACCGATGCGCCGTGTGATTTTGCCTCTCCTCGCCCTTGGCCTGGCCGTTCCCGCAAGCGTGGCTCTGGCCGCGCCGGACAAGTTCGCCACGCCCAAGGTCAATGCCGACCTTGCCGCCGCCGTCGCCAATCCGCTGCGCGACAAGGACCGCGCCCGCGACGTCTATCGCCGCCCCGCCGATACCCTGGCCTTCTTCCAGGTCGCGCCCGACATGAAGGTCGGCGAATATGCCCCCGGCGGGGAGTGGTACTCGCGCCTGCTCGGTCTCTACCTCGGCCCCAAGGGCAAGCTGGTCGGGCTTTATTTCGATCCCACCTCCGGCGCTTTCAACGAAAAGACGCAGCAGGGGATCCGCGACGGTGCGGCCAAGTATCCTGCCGACATCGCCGGCTGGTCCGGGCAATCGGCGGACCGGTTCAGCGCCTATACCCTCGATGCCGTGCCCGCTGCCGAGAAGGGCACTTTCGACCGCATCCTGATCATGCGGATGATGCACAACCTGCTGCGCTGGAACATTGCCGACCGCGAGGTCAGGGCGATGCGCGACCTGCTCAAGCCAGGCGGGATGATCGGGATCGAGCAGCACCGTGCCAAGCCGGATGCGCCCTACAGCTATACCGACGGCAGCAAGGGCTACCTGCGCGAGAAGGACGTGATCGCCTTCATGGAGCTCAACGGCTTCGAATACGTCGGCAGCAGCGACGCCAATGCCAATCCGAAAGACCCGGCCAACTGGCCAGGCGGGGTCTGGACCCTGCCGCCGATGCTGAGCGGAGCCAAGGACGAGGACAAGCCCCGGCTCCAGGCGATTGGCGAATCCGATCGGATGACGCTGCTTTTCCGCAAGCGGCCGTGATGCTAGGGCGGCGGCATGAGCACGCTACATGTCGCCGCCCTCCAGCTTCCGCTTGGCTCTTCGGACGAGCAGGAAAACATCCGCGCCGTCGCGGCTATGGTCGAGCAGGCCGCGGGTGGCGGCGCGCAGGTGATCCTGCCGCCGGAACTGTTTCCAGGCCCCTATTTCTGCAAG
>CAZNBX010000014.1:0-381 GCA_964571305.1 uncultured Novosphingobium sp. | reverse complement strand
CCTGTTCGCGCTCGCCCGGCCCACGGCAGAGCATCCCTCGGTCCAGGCCATGCAGGCGCTGGCGGCCAAGCTGAAAGTCGCGATCCCGACCAGTTTCTTCGAGCGCGACGGCCAGCATTACTACAACACCCTGGCGATGATCGGCCCCGACGGCGCGATCATGGGCACCTATCGCAAGAGCCACATTCCCGATGGCCCAGGCTACGAGGAAAAGTACTATTTCCGCCCCGGCAACGATGGCTTCAAGGTCTGGGACCTGTTCGGCCACAAGGTGGGCGTCGGGATCTGCTGGGACCAGTGGTTTCCCGAAGCCGCCCGCGTCATGGCGCTGATGGGGGCGGAAGTGCTGCTCTATCCCACCGCCATCGGTTCGGAGCCCTA
>CAZNBX010000013.1:0-19479 GCA_964571305.1 uncultured Novosphingobium sp. | reverse complement strand
ATGCGCGCCTTCGGCCACGCTGGACTTGCCGTGCAGCGCCTCTGCCGCCGACTGCCCCTCGCCCAGCGCCTTGCCGAGCGAGAAGTTGCGGCTCGACGTCGATGAGCACGTCAGGACGAGGTCGCCCAGCCCGCACAGACCGGCAAGCGTCTCGGCGCGGCCACCCAGGGCCAGGCCGAACCGGACCATTTCCGCATAGCCGCGCGCGATCAGGGCGGCGCGGGCGTTTTGGCCCAGGCCCAGCCCGTCAACCACGCCGCAGGCAATCGCCAGCACGTTCTTCACCGCACCGCCGATTTCCGCGCCGGTTACGTCGTCCGAATAGTACAGCCGCATCGTGGGCCGCGACAGCATGGGAGCGAGCCGCTGCCACTGCGCATCGCCGCGGCTACAGGCCAGGGTCACGGCGGTCGGCAGGCCAGCGGCCACTTCGTGGGCGAAGGTCGGTCCGGACAGGACCGCAATCTGGGCGGCGGGTGCAGCTTCGGCAGCAACGTCAGCCATCAGGCGGCCAGTCCCGGCCTCGATCCCCTTGGAACAAAGCACCAGATCGCGCGGACCGTCGGGCAGGTCGCCGAGCACGCGGGCAAGATGCTGCGCCGGGGTGACGACCAGCAGGACCGGAAGCGCGGCCAGTTCGCCAAGCTCGCCGGTGGCGCAGATCGACGGCGCGAGTTTGGCGCTGGGCAGGAACAGGCTGTTGCTGTGGCTGCGGTTGATTTCGTCAACCAGTTCGCTCTCGCGCGCCCATATCAGGACTTCGCTGCCGTTGCTGGCCATGGCCTGGGCCAGCGCGGTGCCCCAGGCCCCGGCTCCAATCACGCCAATGGTCGAATTCATGCCTTTACCCCTGCCCCGCGCACCGGAGCCGCATCGGGATCGAGCGGCCAGCGCGGCCGCGCGGCGAAATCGAGCGGGTCGGACTGCCCCAACCGTTCCACTCCGGCCCAGGCAATCATCGCCGCATTGTCAGTGCACAGCGCCAAGGGCGGCGCCACGAACGGCAGCGAAAATTCCGCCGCCAAAGCCTCTAACGCACCGCGCACCGACTGGTTCGCCGCAACGCCCCCGGCAACCACCAGTGCGGTCGGTGTGGACGCGGCCTGCAGCGCCTTGCGGGTGCGGTCGATCACGCAATCAATCGCCGCCTGCTGGAACGAGGCGGCAATATCGGCGTCGGAATAGGCACCCTGCGCCGGTCCGCTGAGGGCGTCCTTCGCGCGCAGCACCGCGCTTTTGAGACCGGCGAAGGAGAAATGGGGTTCGCTGCTGCCCAGCAAGGGGCGCGGCAGCGGGACCTTGCGGGCATTGCCTTCACGCGCCAGTCGCTCGACCGCCGGACCGCCGGGGAAACCGAGGCCAAGAATCTTCGCCGTCTTGTCAAAGGCTTCGCCCAAGGCATCGTCGATGGTCGTGCCAAGCCGCCTGTACTGACCCACACTTTCGACCAGCAACAACTGGCAGTGCCCACCCGAAACCAGCAGCAGGAGATAAGGGAATTGCAGCGCCGGATCGGCGAGACGCGGCGACAGCGCATGGCCTTCCAGATGATTGACCGCGATCAGCGGCTTGCCGCTGGCCATGGCAAGCGCCTTGGCGCTGACCAGCCCGACCATTACCCCGCCGATCAGCCCGGGTCCGGCGGTGGCAGCAATCGCATCGACATCGTCCAGCGTCATGCCAGCATCAGCCAGAGTCGCAGCGACCAGCGGAGTCACCCGCTCGGCATGGGCGCGGGCGGCGATTTCCGGGACGACCCCGCCATAGGGTCGGTGCGCATCGTCCTGCGAGGCGATACGTTGCGCGATTACGCGCCGTTCGCTGTCCACCAGCGCGGCTGCCGTTTCATCACAGGATGATTCAATTCCGAGGACAATCCCCATGCCCACTTTCCCTTAGAGAGATTGCGCAATAGGACAAGCGGCCATGCCTGACCGTCCCCTGAAACTCGGTACCCGTGCCTCGCCACTTGCCATGGCCCAGGCCCACGAAGCCCGCGACCGCCTGTGCGCTGCCCACCCCGGACTGGAAGTGGAAATCATTCCGGTGACCGCCAGCGGCGACAAGGTGCTGGACCGCCCGCTCGCCGAAATCGGCGGCAAGGCGCTGTGGACCAAGGAACTCGATGCCTGGCTGCTTGCCGGTGAGATCGACTTTGCAGTCCATTCGCTGAAGGACGTCGAAACGATTCGTCCCATCGAGATCGCGATTGCCGCGATTCTCCCGCGTGAGGACGTTCGCGACGTGCTGGTCGGGGCGGCGAGTCTCGCCGAACTGCCTGCCGGGGCCCGCATCGGCACCAGCGCCCCGCGCCGCGCCGCCCAGGCGCTCCATGCCCGGCCCGACTGCCGCGTGGTCGGCATTCGCGGCAATGTCCAGACCCGGCTGGCCAAGCTTCAGGCGGGCGAAGCCGACGTCACCCTGCTGGCGCTCGCCGGTCTCAACCGGCTGGGCATGGCGCATTTCGGCACACCGCTTGATCCGGACGAGTGGCTTCCCGCTCCGGGCCAGGGCGCCATCGCGATTGAGGCGCGCGCCGCCGACGATCGCACCCGCGCGCTCCTATCTGCCATCGACGACAGCCCCAGCCACCGCGCGGTGATTGCCGAGCGCGCCCTGCTCACCGCGCTGGGGGGCAATTGCCACAGCCCGATTGCCGTGCTGACGCAGTCACAGGGCAACAGCCTGACGATCCGCGCCGCCCTGCTTTCACCCGATGGTGCGGAAAGAGTGGAAGAAATCGCCAGTTTCGCCTTCGACGACCTTGACGGACCGGCCCGACTTGCCGGAGAACTACTTAGCAAGGCTGGCCCTGCCATCCGCGAGCATTTCGACCCACCGACACGGTAGGAACAGGAAGCAGACTTTATGGCCGTGCCCTTGGTCATCATCCGCCCCGAACCCGGTTGCAGCGCCAGCCTGGCCAAGGCGCGGAAGATGCACGGAGTGGAAGTCCATGGTTTTCCGCTGTTCGAAGTTGCCCCGCGCAGCTGGGAAGCCGTGCCGCCCGGTGCCTTCGATGCCCTGCTGATCGGCAGCGCCATGGTCCTGCGCCATGGCGGGCACGGCCTCGCCCCGCTCAAGGGCCTGCCGGTCTATGCCGTGGGCGAGGCTACTGCGGAGGCTGCCGCCGCTGCGGGCTTTACCGTCGTCGCCACCGGGACCGCCAACCTGCAAGGGGTAGTCGATCAACTGGCCCCCGAACATCGCCGCCTACTCCGCCTTGCGGGCGAGGAACGCGTGCCGCTGACCCTGCCCAAGGGCGTGACCATGGAAGAGCGCGTGGTCTATGCCAGCCTGCCGCGCGACATGTCGGCAGAACTGGTAACCCTGCTGCGCCAGCCGGCGATTGTCATGCTCCATTCGGCCGAAGCCGCGCGCCATCTCGCCGCGCAATGCGTGCAGCACGGGATTCGCCGCGCCACTTTGCGCCTCGCCGCGCTGTCGTCGCGGATTGCCGCTGCGGCGGGCGATGGCTGGGGCGAGGTCGCTTCGGTGCCTTACCCCGAGGATACCGCCTTGCTGGCATTGGCGCGCCAGATGTGCCAAGACCCCCTGCCGGGGGCGCGCTGAGCTCCGCAATTGCTTGCAAGGGACCGAATGTCCGCAGATCCTTATTCCTCACTCGACCCGATGCCGCGCCGCACTGGCGGCTTTCTCCGCGTGATGCTGGGCGGCACCGTGCTGGCCCTGCTCGGCGCTGCTGCATTAGTTGGGTGGTTGGCGTGGGACGGGCGGATTGCCCTGCCGATCAACCGTTCGGGGAGCGAGATTTTCCGCAGCGAAGAACCGACTACCCAGCCCAGCGCGACAGGCCAGCAATTGCCGCAGGTCAACATCGTGCTCGAACGCCAGGTCGCGGAGCTTGAGCGCCGCCTCGCCCGGATCGACCTTCAGTCCGCCGCAGCCGAAGGCAATACCGCTCGCGCCGAAGCCCTGCTCGTCGCCCAGGCAACCCGCCGCGCGGTCGAACGCGGGATGCCGCTGGGTTACCTCGAAGAACAGCTGCGCACCCGCTTTGGCGCGGCCCGGCCTCAGGCAGTCGGCACGATTGTTTCGGCCGCGCAGCGGCCGATCACCCTGACCCAGCTTTCCGCTGAACTGCACCAGCTTGCTCCGACCCTCTCCGGCGAAAGCGCCGATCAGGGGGCGTGGGCACGGTTCCGCCGCCAGATGTCCGACCTGTTCGTGGTCCATCGCAATGCGCCGGGGACCAGCGGCGTCGAGACCCGCCTCGCCCAGGCCGACCTGCAACTGCGCAGCGGCCAGGTCGATGCCGCAACCGAACTCGTCGCGGGCCTACCCGGCCGTGCGGCGGCAGCGGACTGGATCGCCAAGGCCAAGCGCTATTCGGCCACAATGCAGGCGCTCGACCAGATCGAACAGGCAGCCCTGGCCGAGCCGGAAAAGCTGAAAAGCGGCACCGGCGAGAACGTGCGCCAGCCGGGACCTGAAGTTAGCCCCAGCCCCGCGCCGTCAGCCGCTGCCCCCGCCGTCTAGGCGCGGAGCAATTGCGGCAGGTCGCCCGACATGCCGCGTGCCTCGTCCATGAAGAAGTGCTTGAGCCAGCCCGAGCGCTGGACCCCGGCCATGCCGATGCGCCGCACCAGGCTGGGCAAGCGGCCCGGCACGCCGAACAGGCGGACGATCGCGTCGGTCGTCGCCATGACCGTTGTATTGTCGAGGCTGCGCCAGCGTTCATAGCGCGCCAGAACCTGCGCATCGCCCGGATCGAGACCCAGGCGCATGCCTTCGGCCAGGCACTCGACCAGCACGCCAACATCGCGCAGGCCCAGGTTGAGGCCCTGCCCGGCAATCGGGTGCATCCCGTGCGCCGCATCGCCGACCAGGGCGAGGCGCTGTTCCACGATGCGCGGAGCGTGATGGAAGTTGAGCGGATAGCTCATCCGCGGCGCGGACAGCTCGATCTTGCCGAAAATGCCTTCAAGCCGCTTGGCCATTTCGCCGATAAACACCGCGTCGCTCAGCGCCGCGACCCCAGCCGCGTCCTTTTCATCAAAGGTCCAGACCACGGCGCTGCGATGGCGCCCGTCGGGCAGATCAAGCAGCGGCAGCAGGGCGAGCGGGCCGGCCGGATAGAAGATTTCCCAGGCCACCCCGCCATGCGGCTTTTCGTGGGTGATCCCGGTGACAAAAGCGCGGTGGCTATAGTCCCAGCGCGCGGATTTGAGGCCCGCTTCCTTGCGGGTCGGGCTCTGCCGCCCTTCCGCGCCGACCAGCAGGCTGCCTTCGACCGTGCGCCCGTCGCTCAGTTCCACCGCAACGCCATGCTCGCTGCGGCTGCGCTCGACCGGCTCGACCCCGCTTGACCAGGCAATCGCCGGTTCGCCGCGCGCCGCTTCGAACAGGGCAAGGCGGATGTCGCGGTTGGCGTACATCCGGCCCAGGGTGCCGTCGCCGGGCTCCGGCTTGAAGTCGATCCGTCCGGGCTTCATCCCGTCGGTCACGGCAATCGCCTCGATCGGGCAGCCCAGCGGAGCCAGCCGCTCCTCCAGCCCGATGTTGCAGAACAGGTTCCAGCTGGCGGTCGAAATGGCCGAAGCACGGCCGTCGACGCCCTCGGCGGTCAGTTCCTCGGGCAGAGCCTTGTCGATCACGTGGCTGGTAATGCCCTGCCTTGCCGCGGCAAGCGCGAGGGTCATGCCCACCAGCCCGCCGCCCAGGATCACGAGATCGCGTTTATCGGTCATGTTTCTTGCCAGCTATGCGCCATGCTTCGCCAGACTCGGCACGGCGGGTTGTCAGGAATCGTCGCGGCCCTGTTACCCGCTATGCCGTGCCTTGTCGAAGGTCCAAAAGGTCAGGCGACCTTACTTCGCGCAAGTATCGCCCGCCCCGCCATCAAGGTCGAGGCATCGGCCGTCGAAGGTTCCTTCCGGCAGCTTCAGGCCCAGCACTGCGGCCAAGGTCGGCGCGATGTCGACCGTTTCGACCGGCTGCGGCTGCTCGAACGAGCGCAGTCCCTTGCGCCAGAACAGGATCGGCACGCGGCGGTCATAGTCGAACGCGCTGCCGTGGGTCGCGACATAGGCGCCGGGCATCGGTTCGGGGATCGGGGTCACGGTCCGTCCGAGCATCAGCACGACATCGCCCGAGCGCCCGGCCTGGTAGGAAGCGCGCGCGCGCTGCTTGATCGTCCAGTCCTGCGGATCGCCGCTCGGCACCGGCACGGCGGCAAGTTCCTCACCGGTGAAGGCGTCGGCGACCTGCGGGCTGGCCTTGAGTGTTTCGACCAGCGCGGCGATCACCTTGGCGCGCTGCGCTGCATCGAGCTTGCGGCTGACGTAGAGGTCACCCATCGGCGCGTCACCAAAGACCAGCGGGCCATCGACCGTAATCCCGGTCTTGGCAGCGACGGTCTTGGAGAGGTTGTCCGGAGCCAGCGCCATGTTGACACGCTGCGCCTTGGGATAGGCCTGCTGGTCCATGCGCTCCGGCATGTCGAGCCCGCCGTGGTCGGCGCTGAGCACGACCATGTAGTCGATACCCTTGCCGTCGAGATACTTGAACAGCCGCCCAAGATCCTGATCGAGCTGGTTCTGCAGGATGCACATTTCCGAACCCGACACCCCGGTGGCATGGCCGACATAGTCGGTGGCCGACAAAGAGACGGAGAGCAGGTCGGTCGCCGCGCCCTTGCCCAGCTTCATTTCCTCGGCAAGGCCGATGGCCAGATCGACCGTGGCCGCATCCATGCGCGGCGAGACGCGGAACTGATTCTCCTTGCCCGCTTCCAGCGCAAACCGGCCCGTGCCCAGCGTGGTCTTGCCGACCGGGACGGCATAGTCCGAAGCCTGGCACCAGACCGGGATCGGCAGGGCCTTGGCCCCGGCCTTGATCGTGGCCGCAGCCTTGGCGTTGACCGCCTGGACCGCCGGAGTGACCGCGCGATCCTTGAAGCTGACGAAAGTGCCGTTTTTCCACCACCAGCCGGCGTCGATCTTGTGCCCACCCATCATCATCACGGCGCGGTCCTTGGCCGAAACCGCGACGTTGCGGGTGGCGGCATTCACGCCCTTCATCATCTCGCCCAAGGTCGGGACCTTGAGGTTGCGGGCGGAAACGACCGGATTGCGGGCCGAGCTGGCCGGATCGGTCGCATCCTCGGCGCAATAGATCGAGGTCGTGCCGCGCGGGCCATCGGGTTCAAACCACGAATTGGCGATGATCCCGTTCCGCGAGGGATGAACCCCAGTCAGCAGGGTCGAATGGCCCGGGCAGGTCTCGGTCGCGGCGTGCGACTGGAAGCCCGAGGGGAAGACCACGCCGTTGATCAGGCGCAGGAAGCCGCCACTGTAGTGCTGGCGGAACTTGGCGAAGGTATCGGCGCTGAACTGGTCGATCGACACGGCGACGATCAGGCGCGGCGGAGCGGCCGGAACGGCAGCGGGCGCATCTGCGGCAGGCTGCGCGGGCTTCTGCGCGGGTTCGGCTGCGGCGGGAGTGCCAGCGGCCAGGGCAAAGGCAAGCGAAACGGCAAGAGGAGCAACGATGCGGCGCATGGGACTTCCCTAAAATAGGTACGGGTTACGAATGACAGCCTGTTGCCCCTGCCCCGGCCTGAGTGCAAGAGGCAGAGCAAAGGAGTTAACCGAAAGTGGCCCTCACCTACCGCCGCCTCGTTACACTGCTGTTGCAGCTTTGCGCCATACTGCTGGCCGCGCCAGCCCTCGCGGCGCCGACCCATATCAAGGCGGAACTGGTGGTCGAAGGCCCTGCCGCGCCGGGCGGAACGGTCCAACTCGCTTTCCTGATGAAGCCGGACAAGGGCTGGCATGGCTATTGGTACAATCCGGGCGATGCCGGGCTGGGCCTGTCACCCAGCTGGACCCTGCCCGCAGGAGCAAAAGCTGGAGACCTGGCCTATCCTGTCCCGCAAACGCTGATCGTCGCGGGCCTGATGAATCATGTCTATGAGCATGAATATGCGGTACTGACGACGCTGACCCTGCCGACAAATGCCGCGCCGGGAACGCGCCTGCCGGTGCGGGTCAAGCTCGACTGGCTCGCCTGCACAGACCAGGTCTGCGTGCCCGAACAGGCCGATCTTTCCGCCGAAGTGACGGTCGGAGCGCCGGGCGCGCCGGACCCCCGCTTTGACAAGTGGCGTGCGGCCCTGCCCGCTCCCTTGGGCGCCAAGGCAACGTTCGCCATCGACGGCGGCAAGGTGCGGATAGCGGTGCCGCTGCCCGCTGGCGTCCCGCTTGATCGCCCGCACCTGTTTCTCGGTGAGCACCGCGTGGTCGATTACGCCGCGCCGCAAGCCTTCTTCCGCGATGGCGACAAGCTGGTGGTCGAACTGCCCCGGGCCAAGTTCGAACCGCTTGCGCCTGAAGAGCTGACTGCCGTGCTGCGCTTTGACGCGGCGGGCAACGGGGTGACGATTGAAGCAGAGGCTGGTGCGGTTGCCGCTGGCGGCACTCCTTTGCCTACCGGAGGCGAAGCCACGCCCGCGCTGTGGGCCCTGCTGCTGTCGGCGCTGGCCGGCGGCCTGCTGCTCAATGTCATGCCCTGCGTCTTCCCGATCCTCTCGCTGAAGGCACTGAGCCTCGCGCGGGCGGGCGAAAGCCAGAGCCAGGCGCGGGCCGAGGGACTGGCCTATACCGCCGGTGTGATCCTCGCCTGTCTCGCCCTTGGCGTGCTGCTGCTTGCCCTGCGCGCTGCGGGCCAGGAAGTCGGCTGGGCGTTCCAGTTGCAGGAGCCGCTGGTCGTCGCCGGCCTGCTCCTGCTCGCCGTTGCGATCACCGCCAACCTGCTCGGCCTGTTCGAGTTCGCCGTGCCCGGCTTTGCCAGCGCGGGTTCGCCGCAAGGTGCCTTTGCCACCGGCCTGCTCGCGGCCTTTGCCGCCACGCCGTGCACCGGGCCGTTCATGGCTGCCGCGATGGGCGCGGCCTTACTGCTGCCGGTGCCCGAGGCGCTGGCGCTGTTCGCCATGCTCGGGCTCGGCCTTGCCCTGCCCTTCCTCGCCATCGCCTATGTCCCGCGCCTGCGCGCCATGCTGCCGCGTCCCGGGGCATGGATGGTCTGGTTCCGCAAGGCCATGGCCGTGCCGATGGGGCTGACCGCGCTGGCCCTGCTCTGGCTGTCGAGCCGACTTGCCGGGGGCGGCTTTGCCCTTGCCGCCGGTTTGCTGGCGCTGATCGTGATTGCCCTGCTGGTCCTGCTCGGCCGCCGCCAGCATCATGGCCGCGCCGCTGGTGGGCGATGGTGGGCAATGCTCGGCGCCGTGCTGCTGTTCGGAGCGGCGGGCCTCCCCGGCATGGTCCGCCAGAGCGCGGCAGAAGTGAGTTCGGTCCTGCCGAGCGAGCCGTTCAACGAGGACGCGCTCGCCCAAGCGCGTGCCAGCGGCAAGCCGGTCTTTGTCTACATGACTGCGGATTGGTGCCTGACCTGCAAGGTCAACGAAGGCGCAGCAATCGAGCGCGATGAAACCGCTGCCGCGTTCAAGCAGGGCGGCGTGGTCGTGCTGCGCGGCGACTGGACCCGGCGCGATCCGGCGATCACCCGCTATCTCACCGCGCAGGGCGCCGCCGGAGTGCCGCTATATATTTGGTATCCGCCAGGCGGAGGCGCACCCCAGCAATTGCCGCAGGTGCTGACCGTGGATACGCTGACCGGACTGGTGCGGAAGTAACCCCGCAGGTCGGGGTTACACGAAGCGGAACCGGTTGACCTCACCCTCGCCCGGCTCGATCCGGACCGGGCGGCCATTGACCTTCTTGCCGCGCAGCTCGGCGCAGATCGCCGGGTCATAGCTGTTCGCCAGCACCCGGGCATTGCCGACGCGGGCAACCAGAGTCGCAGTCTCGCCATCCTTACCCGGCTGGATCGTGAAGCTTTCCGCCACCGCTTCGCCATCATGGCTGTCGAGCACGTCGAACTTCGGCTTGACCTTGTCGAGGCTGCGCCAGCGGCTTTCGCTCCAGTCGGCGGCTTCGGTCGAATAGACCCCGGCTGCGTATTTGCTCATGATCCCACCATTGGCGCCGACCAGAGCAAAGCTGCCCGGAGCGGCGCGGCAGCGCTGCACCGCTTCGGCAATGCCGTGGGCGGAATAGTTGTTTCCGGCCCCGCCAAAGAACGGCAGGCCGCCTGTCAAGGTCCAGCCGCGCGGGTCGTCACGGTCGAGCCCAAAGGCATCGAGCAAGTTGAAAACCGGGATTGCAAAGCACGAGTAAAGATCGACAACGTTTATGTTTTCCCAGCCCTTGCCTGAAACCTCAAGTGCGGTTGAGATTGCCGCAACGGCCGCCGGGCTTTTCTCCAGGTTCTCGCGGCCCAGCTTCGACGGCTCGGCGCAATCGGCGACACCGTGGATATGGACCCAGCGGCTTTCCGGCACGCCCAGGCGGCGCGCCTCGGCCACGCTGGCGATCACGATGGCCCCGCCCTGGTTGACCTGGTCGCGCGCGACGACCAGCCGCCCATAGGGTTCGGCGACAAGGCGGTTGCGCTCGGTCAGCGCGGCCAGTTCCTCGGCACTGCGCGCGGTCGGCGCGGCGCTGTGCGGATTGGCGGCGGCCACTTGCGTGAACGGCGCAAACAGCTTGCCGATCTCCAGCCGGTAATCGTCGAGCGACAGACCCAGACGTTCGCGCCGGACGTTCTCGGCAATGGCATAGCCCGCGATCGGCGCGCCGACGCCGTGCTTGATCGAGGTGCGGTCGACCACCCCGTCATAGCCCGGTCCGCGATCCTCAAGGCTGCCTTCGTGCTGTTCCGACCAGTCGCGCTTTTCCCCACGCGACAGCAGCGCGCGCATGGTCGAGATCGCTTCCGATCCGACCACGGCGGCCATCTTCGAGCGGCCTGCGGCAATCTCTGCCGCCAATTCGCCGACCAGTCGCTGCGGCCCCTGCCCGCCGATCACTTCGAGGATAGCCCGCGCCGGATTGGCTCCGGCCCGGCTGGCAATCGCGCGCGGGGTGTTGTTGGCATGGCCGAACGGCGCGGAATAGCGCGTCGCCGAAATCTCGAACTGGCGGATCGCGGCCAGGGTATCGAGCGCAGGGCCAAGGTCCTGTGCCGCCTGGGCATCGGCAAAGGCCTCCTTCAGCGCCGCACCACCCAGGTCCATGTGGCTCATTTCCGCATAGCCGGGCTCGCCAACCCGTTCGGAATATTGGCCGACGCCGATGATTACGGGAGTATTGTCATCCATCACAGCACCTGTCCGTCGTCGATGGTAAGCGTCGCGCCCGTAACGTGGCGCGCGGCATCGGAGCAAAGGAATACCAGCGGGGCGTCGAGCGCCTCGATCGGGCACATCCGGCGGCGGTGGAATGCAGCGATCTGGCGCTGCCCGCCTTCGGTCTGGAACCAGTCGCCGGCAATCTCGGTCTGGATATAGCCGGGCTGGATCGTGTTGACGTTGATCCCCTGGCGCACCCATTCACGCGCGAACTGGCGGCCAAGATGCGCGACCCCGGCCTTGCTGGCGGCATAGGCGGCGTCGCCCTGGGCGGTCAGCTCGGCCGTAATCGAACCGATCAGGACGATGCGGCCGCGCTCGCTGTCCTTGAAGCCAGCGGCGATCATCCGCTTCGCCCCTTCGCGGGCGGTCAGGTAGACCCCGGTGAAATTGGTCGCGACCAGTCCGGCCACGTCGGCTGCGGTCACCTCGGTTGAGCGGCCATCGGCGGAGATCCCGGCATTGGCTACCACCGTGTCGACCACCCCGAACTTCGCCTCTGCCGCGTCATAGGCGGCCACGATCGAGGCTTCGTCGGTCACGTCCATCGCCACGGCCAGCGCGGCATCGCCCAGCTCCTCGGCCAGCGCGGCAATCCGGTCGACCCGGCGCGCGCCGATCACCACCCGGGCGCCCTCGCGCACGAACAAGCGGGCGAAATGCGCACCAAAACCAGACGAGGCACCAGTAATCAGAGCGATCCGGCCGGATAGCGACAGGTCCATGACAAAGTCTCCTTCCCGCCCCGTTTAACCGAGCAGTTAAGAGACGCAAGTGCATCTTCGTAATCGCGGGATGCCGGATTTCTTAACGTTGTTTGATCATGGTCAAGGCACGGAAGATCATTCCCTGCCATTCCGTCCCTACCAATTCTCCCCAACTGGAGCGGCCACCCTCGTGACGGCCGCTCCTTTTTTATGCGCGATGCGCGAGCATGGGGGATTTTGGCTCAGACGGCCGAACTGAAGCGCCGCACCGAGTCCTTGCGATAGGGATCGAAGATCGCCGCGATGGTGCGGGCATAGGGCAGACCGCCAGGCTCGATGGTCAGCATGCCACCATCCAGCCGGGCCAGCCCGCGCTCGGTAAAGGGGGCCAGCCGCGCCGCCGCTTCGGTGGCGAGTTCGGCGTCAAGGCTGGCTTTGCCGTGACATAGCAGGGCCTCGATCACCGCGCCGCGGCGCTGGTCGTCCGCACTGCGGCGAACGCCGTGGGCAGCGGGCAGGCGGTCCTGTGACAGGAGCATGCGATAGCGCCCGGCGTTCTTCTCGTTCTGGACCAGCAGGTCCGGGAAGCAGCCGATAGCTGAAGCGCCAAGGCCCAGCAGGGTCTGCGCCTGGTCGTCGGTAAATCCCTGGAAATTGCGCCGCAGCGTGCCCTGCTCGACCGCCTTGGCCATCGGATCGCCGGGCTTGGCGAAATGGTCGAAACCGACCGGGACATATCCAGCAGCGGTCAGCAGGCGATAGCCGAATTCGGCCATGGCAAAGCGCTCGGCCTGACCGGGCAGGTTGGTCCCATCGATCCGGCGCTGGCGCGGGATTAGATGCGGGACATGGGCATAGCCGAACAGCGCGATGCGGTCTGCGCCCAGTTCGATCGTGCGGTGCAGGGTCTGCTCCAGCATGTCCAGCGTCTGCCCCGGAAGGCCGTACATCAGGTCGAAATTGAGCGAATTGACGCCATTGGCGCGCAGCAGATCGACCGCGCGGGCAATCTCGGCATCGGGCTGAACGCGCCCAATCGCCGCCTGCAAGCCGGGATCGAAGGTCTGCACGCCCATGCTGGCATAGGTCACCCCGACCACGCCCATGACCTGGCACCATTCCGGGGTCAGCGTGCGCGGATCGAGTTCGATCGACCAGGCCGGATCAAACAGCGGCATGTGCAGGGTCAGGGCATCGACCAGGCGGACGAAGTCGGTTGGGCTGATCGCGTTCGGGCTGCCCCCGCCAAAGGCGATGCGCCGGACCTTCACCTCACGGCCAAGGCGCACCCCGGTGATCGAAATCTCGCGGTGCAGCGCGTCGAGATAGCTCGACAGGCGCTGGGTCTTGTTTGCGGCGCCGGTGTTGCAGCCGCAGTACCAGCAAATCTGCTCGCAGAACGGCACGTGGAGGTAGAGCGAAACGTCGCCGCGCGCGCGGTGTAGCGCGGCATCCACGTCGTCCGCCCCGATCCCGGGACCGAATTCGGCCGCGGTCGGAAAGCTGGTGTAACGCGGCACCGGCGTTTCAAGCAGTTCGGGGTAATATTTCCACATTGTCAGCTATGTGACACTCATTGCGAGGGCAAACATTGCGCAGGCTCAATTATCGGGAATGAGACGCTTGCGCCCGCCGCCGGTGTGGCACCCCTTGGCACAGCACAGGCCCTGGGTCCCGCCATCGCCGGACCCGCCGCCCACCGGAACCTGCACGGTATGGACCTGCCCGTCGCCGGTGCAGATCTGCACGGCGATGGTTTCGCCGCCAGTCACCACGGTTAGATTGAGCATCGCCGGGATCAGCGAGACGATCCCGAATTTCGCGGCAATCATCCGTGCGGCCCTTCTTCATCGTCTTCGTAGAGAATGCGGTTCGCCGCGCCGTCGAGGTCCTCGAACTGGCCGCGCCGCAGCGCCCAGAAGAACGCCACCAGGCCAAGCAGGCCCAGCCCTAGCGCAATCGGCAAAAGCACCAGCAGTCCGTTCATTTCGCGGCCCTCACCAGACGGAGCGAATTGGCAACGACGATCAGCGAGCTGCCCGACATGGCGGCGGCCGCAATCATCGGATTGACATAGCCCATGATCGCCAGCGGCACGGCAAACAGGTTGTAGCCCACGGCCAGGGCAAAGTTCTGCTTCACCACCCGCATCGTCCGCCGCGCAGCCAGAACCGCGCGCGGCAGGGCGTTGAGCGAATCCCCCAGGAACACGAGGTCCGCCGCTTGCCGCCCGACGTCGCTGGCCGAACCGGGCGCAATCGAGGCATCGGCAGCGGCCAGAGCCGGTCCATCGTTGAGCCCGTCGCCAACCATCAGCACCTTGTGCCCGGCAGCTTGCAGGGCAGCGATGGCTTCGCGCTTTTCTGCCGGATTGGCTGCGGCCTGTCCTTCAAGCCCGACTTCGGTGGCCACTTCCGCAACCGCCTTCTCGTTGTCACCCGACAGCAGCGAGACTTTGAGGCCCAGGGCCTTGAGTCGGGCGAGCGCGGCCTGCGCATCGGGACGCAGCTGGTCGGTGAACGGGATCAGCACTTCATCGCGTCCCTCGATCCGCAGCGTGGTCGAGACAACATCGGCGGCATCGTTGCGGCCCAGCGAGACCTTGCGGCCATTCCACAAGCCCGACAGGCCAATGCCCGCCGTTTCGGCCACGCCCTCGATCGGCACCGCACGGTCGCCGCGCGCCAGCAGGGCTGCTTCGAGGGCGCGCGAGTGCGGGTGGCGGCTGTGCGAGGCAAGGCCCAGCGCAATCGCCGCAGCCTCGCCGTCCAGCGCCGCGACGACCGCAGCATCGGGTTCGGGTTTGCCCAGCGTGAGCGAGCCGGTCTTGTCGAGCAGGACGCGGTCGACCAGCGCCATGCGCTCGATTGCGCTGCCGTCCTTGACCATGATCCCCTCGCGCATCAGCGCGCCGCTGGCGACCACCTGGGCGACCGGCACGGCCAGACCCAAGGCACAGGGGCAAGTGATGATCAGCACGGCAATGGCGATCACGGTGGACTGGTAGAACCCCGCCCCGGCGATCATCCAGCCGGCAAAGCTGAGCGCAGCCAGGGTGTGCACCGCCGGTGCGTAGAGCCGGCTGGCGCGGTCGGCGATGCGGACATAGACCGAGCGCGGCTGCTCCGCCGCGTCCATCAGGCGGGCGATTTCGGCCAGCGAGGTATCCGCACCGGCAGCTGTCACCCGAATATCGACCGGGGCATCAAGATTGAGCGTCCCGGCATGGACCAGCGCCCCTGCCCCGGCGGCGACCGGAGCGCTTTCGCCGGTGAGCAGTGATTGGTCGAAGGCGCTCGTGCCGCTGACGATCTCGCCGTCGGCGGCAAGGCGCTCACCGGCGGCAACGCGCATCACCATGCCCGGCTGGAGATCGGCCGCAGCGACCCATTGCAGGGTGCCATCGGCGGAAACGACGCTGGCACCTGGTGCTGCCTGGTTGAGCAAGGCATCGACCCCGGCCCGGGCGCGGTCGCGCATCATCGCGTCGAGCGTGCGCCCAGCCAGCAGGAACAGGATCAGCATCAGGACGCCGTCAAAATAGGCGTCGTGGCCACCCGTCAGCGTCTCGTAAAAACTGAGGCTGGTGGCCAGCACGATGCCGATGGAGATCGGCACGTCCATGTTGGTCCGCGCCCGCTTCAATACCGCATAGGCCGAGCGGAAGAAGGGCGTTCCGGAATAGGCAATCGCGGGAATCCCGATCAGCGCGGAAATCCAGTGAAACAAGCTGCGGGTCGAACCTTCCGCGCCCGACCAGACCGAAACCGACAGGAGCATGACGTTCATGCAGGCAAAGGCCGCGACGCCCAGCGGCGCAAGCAGCGGCCGGACTGCCGAGGGCGCCTTGGTCAATTCCTCGGTCCGCGGTTGGCTGGCAAAGCCGACCGCGTCGAGCGCGGCAATCAGGTCGGCAGTTTCAACTTCACGCGAATGTTCCGTGCGGACTTGCTTGGCCGTCAGGTTGACGCGTGCGGCGCTGACCCCCGGCACGCCTTGCAGGGCGCGTTCGACCTTGGCCATGCACCCGGCGCAATGCATTCCCGGCACGACCAAGACGGTCGTTTCGTCACCCGCGGTGAGTGGTCCGGGAGAGGCTGCGTTCACCGCACGTCCTGTTCAGTGCGCCAGCGCTGCGCACCGGCAGCCGCCTCGAGCCGCACCCGCCAGCGTCCGGCAGGCAGGGCTTCGCGCGAGAGGAACGAACCGTCGGCCTGGCGGGTGAATGCCAGGGTCTTGTCGCGATCATGGCCGAGCGGATGGCGGGCAATGGCGGTCAGCTCGACCTGGCTGGCCGGAGCGCCGTTTAGCGTCACCGCGACACGGCCATCCGCATCGCGCTTTGCCATGGCGCTCCAACCCAGGGCCTTTTCCTTCGCCGCTTCGTCGAGCCACTTGTTGAAGTCCTGGCTCGCGACATAGGAGTTTTCGACCACGACCCCGCCGAAGGTGGCGCTGGCCTGGCGGGCCATGAACACGTTGACCGCGATCACCACGGCGAAGAAGGCAACGATGATCACGGTGAAGTGCTTGCCGGTGAACGGACCGGTGGTGAAGGCCTTCATTCGCTGGTTTCCTCTTCCTCTACCGGAGAATCGAAGCGCACGTCGCTGGCATCGTCCTCACCCGCGCCGTCGAGCGCCTTGAGACGGAACTTGAACGACTGCTCCTTGGTTCCATCGGGAGCGATCACATAGATCCGCAGCGGCTCGACCCGGTCGGCCGGGACGTTCAGCTTCAACTCACGCGCCGCCTTTTCGCGGGGCATGTCGTTGGTCCAGAACCTGCCGCCGGGCAGCCCGTCGAGGCTGACCTGCATCTGGCGCGGGCGCGATTCCATGTTGAGCACCTTGACCGTATAGTCGTTGCGGATCTCCCCGCTCGACTGGACGGTAAAGGGCGGGTTGCGGTCCTTCTGCACCTTGATGTCGATGCGGTCGCGGGTGCCAAGCGCGAACAGCAGGGCAAAGCCGATGGCCGCCCAGATCCCGGTGTAGATCAGGGTCCGGGTGTGGAACAGCGCCTTGGTGATCGGACGCGGCGCTTCCCCGCGGCGTTCCGCCTCGCAGTCCTCCAGCGTGGCATAGTCGATCAGGCCACGCGGGCGGCCGATCGCCTTCATCACCTTGTCGCACTCGTCGATGCACAGCGCGCAGGTGATGCAGCGGATGTCCGGCCCGTTGCGGATGTCATAGCCAGTCGGGCAGACGTTGACGCAGCCGTTGCAGTCGATGCAGTCGCCGACTTCGGGGTCCTTGAGCGCCTGCTTGACCGAACCGCGCTTTTCGCCGCGCCAGTCCTTGTAGGTGACGATCAGGCTCTTTTCATCGAGCATCGCGGTCTGGATGCGCGGCCACGGACACATGTAGACGCAGACCTGCTCACGCATGAAGCCGCCGAGGACAAAGGTCGTCGCGGTCAGCACAGCCACGGTCGCATAGGCCACCGGAGCGGCCTGTCCGGACCAGAAGTCCACGGTCAGCGTCGGGGCGTCGGCGAAGTACATGATCCATGCCCCGCCGGTCCAGAAACTGATGAACAGGTAGATCGACCACTTCAGGCCGCGCTTGAAGATCTTGTTCGCCCCCCAAGGCGCCGCTTCGAGGCGCATCTGCGCGTTGCGGTCGCCATCGACCAGGCGGTCGACGTGCTGGAACAGGTCGGTCCAGACAGTCTGCGGGCAGGCATAGCCGCACCAGGCACGGCCCACCGCGCTGGTGATCAGGAACAGCCCGATCCCGGCCATGATCAGCAGGCCCGCGACGAAATAGAATTCCTGCGGCCAGATCTCGATCCCGAACATGAAGAAGCGGCGGTGGGCAAGGTCCACCAGGACCGCCTGGTTCGGGGCATAGGGTCCGCGGTCCCAGCGGAGCCACGGAGTAATATAGTAGATCCCCAGAGTGAGGATCATCACCGCCCATTTGAAGCGGCGGAAGCGCCCGTCTACCGCTTTGGGGTAGACGGGCTCACGCTTCGCATAAAGGCTCGTATCAGTCGTATCAGGGCTTCGCATTTCCAGTTCCACTCGCAGTCGAGGCAGGGACACTCACCGTTTCTTCACCGCCCCCCAGCGAGTAGACATAGGCTGCCAGCATCTTGATCGTCACGGCATCGAGCTTGTTGCCCCAGGCAGGCATGACGCCGGCATGGGCCTTGTGGATCGAACCCGTGACCTGTTCCAGCTTGCCACCATAGAGCCAGACCGCATCGGTCAGGTTGGGCGCACCGAACTGGCGCGAACCCTTGGCGTCCGGACCATGGCAGGCCACGCAGTTGGCGGCGAAGTTGGCCGCGCCGCGCTGCGCCGCTGCATCCTTGGCATGCTTGCCCGAAAGCGAGAGGACATAGGCAGCGGTATCGCTGACCTGGTCCGCCGTCAGGATGCCGTCCTTGCCGAAGCTGGGCATCAGGCTGGAGCGGGTAGCTGGATCGTTGGCGGCACGGATACCATGCTGCAACGTGGTGTGGATGTCGTTGATCGAGCCACCCCACAGCCAGTCTTCGTCCTTCAGGTTCGGATAACCGATCCCGCCAGCCGCGCCAGAGCCGTGGCACTGCACGCAGTTCTGCTTGAAGGCGGCTGAACCACCGGCCACGGCCAGCGGCATCAACTTTTCGTTCTTGACCAGCTCTTCCAGCGGGGTCGCGGCGATGGCATCGGTCGCGGCCTTACGCTTGGCAGCGCCTTCGGCCATTTCGTCAGCCAGCTGGCCGCGGCTGGTCCAGCCCCACAGGCCGTCGGTGCCCTTGTGGAGCATCGGGATGGCCGGATAGACCACCATGTAGCCGATGGCGAAGATGATCGTCAGATAGGTCGTGAAGACCCACCAGCGCGGCAACGGGTTGTTGAGTTCCTCGATGCCGTCCCATTCGTGGCCGACGGTTTCAACGCCGGTCGGCTCGTCAATTTTCTTATCCGCCATTGTCGTCACCCCCAAGGCTGTCTTCGGCGAAGATCATGTTCGCGGCTTCTTCGTTGGCTTTCCGCGCGCTTGGGCGGAACGGCCAGGCGATCAGGCCGAGGAATACCAGCACCATGATTGCCAGTCCCCAGCTGTCAGCAAGATGCCGCAGCGTGTCGTAAGTTGAATGCTCGGTCACCGGCCCTTCTCCTTGGCCAGGTCTTCCTGGGCGGCCGGCGCGTTGACGTCGACCATGGTGCCCAGCACCTGGAGATAGGCGATCAGCGCGTCCATCTCGGTCAGCTTGTCGGGCTGGCCGTCAAAGTCGCGCACTTGCGACTTGGGATAGCGCTTTTGCAGGTCGGCATTGTCCGCCATCGGATCGGCCTGCGACTTGAGATCGTCGTTGGCCTTCTTGATGTCGGTCGCGGTGTAGGGCACGCCCACGCGGTTGAGCGCGGTCAGCTTGGCGCCCATGTCCCCGGGATTGAGCTCGCGCTCGGTCAGGAAGGCATAGGGCGGCATGACCGATTCCGGCACCACATCACGCGGGTTGTTGAGGTGCTGGACGTGCCATTCGTCCGAATACTTCAGACCGACGCGGGCCAGGTCCGGCCCGGTGCGCTTGGAACCCCACTGGAACGGATGGTCGTAC
>CAZNBX010000012.1:5694-19518 GCA_964571305.1 uncultured Novosphingobium sp. | reverse complement strand
GACGGGGCTGAACCCGGCGAAGACAATCGAGTGGATCGCCCCGATCCGGGCGCAGGCCAGCATGGCGACGGCAGCTTCGGGCACCATCGGCAGGTAGATGGTGACGCGGTCGCCCTTCTGGACGCCCTTCGCCTTGAGCAGGTTGGCAAACCGACAGACGTCGGCATGCAGTTCGGCATAGGTGATCTTGCGCCCCTGGTCGCCGGGCTCGTCCGGTTCCCAGATGATCGCGACCTGATCGCCGCGCGTCACCAGATGACGGTCCAGCGCGTTAGCGGAGAGGTTCAGGCTGCCGTCGGCGAACCATTTGATCCCGAAATCGGCTTCGTGAAAGCTGGTTTCCTTGACCTTGGAGAAGGGCTTGATCCAGTCGATCCGCTTGGCCTCGTCACGCCAGAAACCTTCCGGATCTTCGACCGAACGGCGGTACATGTCCTGATAGCGTGCATCGTTGACCAGCGCCGTCTCGGCCCATTGTGCCGGTACCGGATAGATCGCTTCGCCCATCCTGGGTTCCTCCTCCAAATGATTCCCGGCCATCATGGCCTTTGGGCATTCCCTAGCCAATGGCAAACGCCGATGCGAGCTTAGACAAAGGTCGTAGGGCTAAGACCTAGATCGCTCTGCTTCAACGCGTCTGTAATCGCCATGGTCCGACGATCCCGGGAATCACATCGGGATCAATGGAGAGGGCAAATGACGAAAACAGGAAGGGCGTTGATCGGTGGGCTTTTGGCCGCGTCGGCGCTGGTCGCACCTGGTTCCGCCTGGGCGAAGCCGCTGTCGGTGGAGGCGCGGCTGGAACGGTTGGAAGCCGAGATGAAGGGCCTGCGCGGCGATCTTGAAGCGGCGCGCGCGGAAAACGAACAGCTCAAGCAGCGCGCCGCAGAGGCGGATAGTCGCGCAGCGCTGGCCCAGGGCCAGGTGGCGGATACCAGCAAGCGCGTCGCCGCGCTTGAGGCCAAGCCCGCTCCCGCGCCTGCACCGGCTCCGGTCCAGGCCGACGGTTTCAAGTCGGGCAACACCCAGATCAAGCTGGGCGGCTACATCAAGCTGATCGGGTCGAGCACCCGCTACAGCGACGGGGAAGTGGCGAGCAATTCGCTCGGCCGCGACTTTTATCTGCCGCAGGCCATTCCGACCGGCGGGCAGCCCGCTGCGCGCGATACCGATTTCACGGCCAAGCAATCGCGCTTCTGGCTGAACCTCGACAGCAATGTCGCGGGCAAGACGGTGAAGGGCTACCTGGAGTTTGACTTCCAGACCTCGCCGGGAACCCAGGGTTCGCAGCGCACGACCAATGGCTACAACCCGGCCTTGCGCCGCGCCTACATGCAGATCGACCGTTGGACCTTCGGCCAGGACTGGACGACGTTCCAGTACACTGGCGCCCTGCCGGAAAGCACCGACTACGTCGGCGGCGCTGAGGGCACGGTCTTCGTGCGCCAGCCCCAGATTCGCTACAGCGCACCGCTGGGTGGCGGCGCGACGCTGCATCTTGCGGCCGAGAACCCGGAGAGCGGCACCGCCAACACCGGTTCGCCGACGCTGACCGAGAATGGCGACGATCGCCTGCCTGATTTTGCCGCGCGTCTCGCCTGGGCGGGAAAAGCCGGTGAACTGTCGCTCGGCGCTCTCGCGCGGCAGATCCGGGTCGAAAACCTGGGCGTCAGCGCGCAAACGAGCGGTTACGGTATGTCGCTGGGCGGCAAGCTTTTCCTCAACGACGCGAAGAGCGGCGACGTGCGCTTCATGGTGACCTATGGCCGCAACATCGGCCGCTATGTCGGGCTGAACTTCGCTCCCGACGCGGTATATGTGCCGGGCACCAACAAGCTTGAGAATGCCAACGTCTTTGCAATGATCGGTGCGGTCCGCGTGCCGGTGGCAACTGGCGTGCGGATCAACCTGATGGGCAGCTATCAGAACGTCGACTACGCCAATGCCTTGGCTGCCTCTGGCATTGCCACCTTCAACAAGAAGGCTTGGAGCACCGCCGCGAACCTGTTCTACTCACCGGTGAAGAACATCGACCTGGGCGTGGAGTATCGCCACGGTCGGCGCGAACTGGTGAATGGGGCGGATGGCACGACTGATCGCATCGACGTCGTCGCTAAGTACAGCTTCTGAGAATAACAGGAGGGAGAGGGTTATAATGGACCTGAAGCAACACGATACGGCAGAGCAATATGCCGGCATGCCGAAACATCATGCGGCGACGCATGATGAGAAACTGATCATTACCGCGTCATCGCTCGGCACGGTGTTCGAATGGTACGACTTCTATCTCTATGGCCTTCTGACCGCGATCATCGCGGCCCAGTTCCTGACCGGATTGAACGAAACGACCTCGTACATCATGGCCCTGCTGGTCTTTGCCTCGGGCTTCATCGTGCGTCCGTTTGGCGCGCTGGTGTTCGGTCGGATCGGGGACCTCGTCGGACGCCGCTACACTTTCATCATCACGCTGGTCGTGATGGGCCTGTCGACCTTCCTGGTCGGCTGCTTGCCAACCTACAGCACGGCGGGGATTCTTGCCCCAATCATGCTGGTGGTGCTGCGCATGTTCCAGGGCCTGGCCCTGGGCGGCGAATACGGCGGCGCGGCAACCTACGTTGCCGAGCACGCTCCTGAAGGAAAGCGCGGGTTCTACACCAGCTGGATCCAGATCACCGCGACGGCTGGTCTGGCCATGGCGCTGCTGATCGTCATCCTCGTCCGCTCGCCGGTTACCGGCGTCGGCGAAGCGGCGTTCAAGGAGTGGGGCTGGCGCGTTCCCTACCTGCTTTCGGGACTGTTCCTGATCGTCGGGCTGTGGCTGCGCCTCAAGCTGCATGAATCGCCGGTGTTCCAGAAGATGAAGGCCGAAGGTACCGGGTCCAAGCGTCCGCTGACCGAAGCATTCGGCGAATGGAAGAACCTGAAGATCGTCCTTATCGCGTTCTTCGGTGCCATCGCCGGTCAGGCAGTCGTCTGGTACACCGGTCAGCTCTACGCGATGTTCTTCCTGGAGAAGATGCTCAAGGTCGACGGCATCACCGCCAACACCTTGATCGCCATCGCGCTGATGCTGGGTACGCCGTTCTTCCTGTTCTTTGGCTGGCTGTCGGACAAGGTTGGCCGCAAGCCGATCATCATGGTCGGCTGCGCCTTGGCCGCGCTTACCCTGTTCCCGGTGTTCCACACCCTGACCAGCGCCGCCAATCCGGCCTTGGCCAAGGCACTGGCGGATGCCCCGGTCACCGTTACCGCGAATGCGGCGGAATGTTCGTCACAGTTTGACCCGGTCGGCAAGAACCCGTTCGACACGACGAGCTGCGACATCGTGAAGAACGCTCTGGCCAAGGCTGCGGTGAACTACACCAATGTCGACGCTCCGGCCGGCACGATTGCCTCTATCACTATCGGTGACCAGACGATCGTCGCGCCGGATCCGGCGAAGCTCAGCAAGGATGAACGCAAGAAGGCGATTGCTGCCTTCACCGCCGAGGTCATTGGCGCTCCGGCCGTGGCTGCGGCTCCGGCCAAGGACGGCAAGCCTGCGGTTGAAGCAAAGCCTGCGGTCGAAGGTGCGCTGGCCCAGGTCGGTTATCCGACCAAGGCCGATCCGGACCAGATGAACAAGCCGCTGGTCGTGGCGATCCTGTTCTACCTCGTGCTGCTGGTGACCATGGTCTATGGCCCGATTGCCGCAATGCTGGTCGAACTGTTCCCCAGCCGCATCCGCTACACCTCGATGTCGCTGCCGTATCACATCGGCAACGGCTGGCTGGGCGGGCTGCTGCCGGCGATCGGTTTCGCGATGGTCGCGGCCAAGGGCGACATCTACTATGGGTTCTGGTACCCGGTGGTTGTCGCTGCGGCCACTCTGGTGATCGGCCTGCTGGTCCTTCCGGAGACCTACAAGCGCAGCATCGACGATTAACCTACCTACCCAGGAGAACGCCGCGTCTTGATCTCGGTCAGGGCGCGGCGTGACCCGTTTGACTAAGATCCCTTTTGAAGGAGCAGGCAATGAGCGAAGCCTATCACCGCGCCTGGCGCGACAGCATCGACAACCGCGAGGAATTCTGGCTCGCTGCTGCCGAAGGGATCGATTGGATCAAGACGCCGCAGGCAGCCTATGCCGAAGATAGCGGCTGGTTTCCGGGCGGTACGTTGAACACCGCCTACAACTGCGTCGACCGCCATGTTGCGGCAGGCCGAGGCGGGAACGTCGCACTCGCCTATGACAGCCCGGTCACCGACACGGTCCGCCGCTATACCTACAACGAATTGCAGGAAGAGGTCGGCCGGGTGACCGCCATGCTTGCCGCGCTTGGGGTAGGCCGGGGCGACCGGGTGATCATCTATATGCCGATGATCCCGGAAACGGTTTTCGCCATGCTGGCCTGTGCGCGACTGGGGGCGATCCATTCGGTCGTGTTCGGGGGGTTTGCTCCCCTTGAACTGGCCAAACGGATCGACGATGCCCAGCCCAAGGTGCTGCTGACCGCAAGCTGCGGGATCGAAGGCGCACGGACCATCGCCTACAAGCCGATGGTCGACGAGGCGCTGGAGCTGGCCATGCACCAGATCGACCAGGTCGTGGTATTCCAGCGCGAGCGCTTGCCCGCTGAGCTGACCTCTGGACGCGACCGCGACTGGATGGAACTGCGCGCCGCGACTGCGGGTAACCCGGTTCCTCCGCATGCTGAAATGGCGGCGGACGATCCGCTCTATATCCTCTACACCTCAGGGACGACCGGCACTCCGAAGGGCGTGGTGCGCGAAAACGGCGGCCATGCCGTTGCGTTGTCGTGGTCCATGGCCAACATTTATGGGATTGGCGCCGGCGATCCGTTCTGGGCGGCGAGCGACGTGGGCTGGGTCGTTGGCCACAGCTACATCGTCTATGGCCCGCTGATTGCCGGGGCGACCACCGTGCTGTTTGAAGGCAAACCCATCGGCACGCCCGATCCCGGCACTTTCTGGCGGGTCATGGGCCGCCACGGGGTCAAGACCTTCTTCACCGCGCCCACCGCGATCCGGGCCGTGCGCAAGGAAGACCCGGAGGCAAATTTCCTCAAGGAAATCGGCACCGGAGATTGCCAAGTCATCTTCCTCGCGGGCGAGCGCGCTGATCCCGACACGATCGCCTGGCTTGAGGAAAAGAGCGGCCTGCCGGTGATCGACCATTGGTGGCAGACCGAACTGGGCTGGCCCGCAATCGCGACTTGCTTTGCCCTGGGCGACCTGCGCCGCAAGCGGGGCAGTGCCGGCTTCCCGGTGCCGGGCTATGAATTCGCCGTGCTCGACGAGGCCGGAGTGCCCGTGCCGCATGGCCAGAGCGGGGCCGTGGCGATCAAGGCGCCGCTTGCGCCCGGAGCGTTCCGCACCCTGTGGAACAATCCGGCCGGGTTCGAAAAGAACTTCGCCACCTTCCCGGGCTGGTACGAAACGGGCGATGCGGGCCATTTCGACGAGGAAGGCTTCCTCAACATCATGGGCCGGACCGACGACATCATCAATGTCGCAGGGCACCGACTCTCGACCGGGCAGATGGAGCAGATCGTCGCCAGCACCGACGGCGTGGCCGAATGCGCGGTGATCGGGGCGGACGACGCGATCAAGGGGATGATCCCGGTCGCCTTTGTGGTTGCTCGCGCCGGGGTGGCCGATGAAGCAGCGTTGCACGATGCCGTGATCGCGGCGGTCCGTCACGAACTGGGCGCGGTCGCCGCGCTCAAGACGGCCTACATGGTGCCGCAGTTGCCCAAGACCCGATCAGGCAAGATCCTGCGTAACCTGCTGCGCAAGATCGTCAATGGCGAGGAGTTTACCACGCCGCCGACGATCGAGGATCCGGCAGTGCCGGACATGCTGGTGAAAGCGGTCCGCGGCTGAATCCGACGGAAGGGACCTGGCGCTTAGTGCGGCAGGTCCACTGGCTCGTCCTGGCTCTTCCCGGGGCCTTGTCCCGGTCCCATCAGATTGGGGCGGCGCATGAGGAAGACGAAGGGAACGACTGCCAGGGTCATCCACATCATCAGGTAGAAGTCGTTCACATAGGCGATCATCGCCGCCTGCCGGTTCACTTCTCCATCGATCATCCGCACTGCCGTCTCACCGATGATCGGAAAGCGGCCGGTCGTTGAGAAGTCGATCACAGTGATGAACGAGTTAGTAACATGCGTCGCCAGATCCGAGTGCGAAATCTGGATGTTGCGCGCCAGATAGGTCGTGACGATCGAGATGCCGACAGACGACCCGATTGAACGCGCCAGGTTGAGCACACTCGAACCGTCGGTGCGCAGGTTGTACGGCAGCGTGGCAAAGGCGCTGGCGTTCATCGGAATGAAGATAAGGCCCATGCCGAGCCCCTGGACAAAGCCCGAAACGGCAATGTGCGTATAGTCGGTTTGCAGGGTCCATTGCGACATTTCCCACAGCGATCCGGCAGCGATGATGAAACCGGTTCCGATCAGGACCCTGGGGTCGAATCCGCGTCGCATGATGTAGCCGGAAAGCTGCATGGTGATCAGCGTCCCCACGCCGCGCGGCATCATCGCTTCGCCGGTATCGATGACGCCATAGCCAAACAGGCGTTGCAGCATGGTTGGCAGCAGTGCCATGGTTGCGAACATCACCACGCCCATGCTGACGCTGAAGAAGATCGCATAGAGGAAGTTCGGATCGGCAAAGAGCGAACGACTGAACAGCGCATCCTTGGTTGTGGTGAAATGGATCAGCGCCATCCAGGCCGTCGAAACTGTCAAAAACAGGTAAATCCACGCTTCGGCGGAATCAAACCAGTCGATGTGGTTACCGCGGTCGAGCAGCAGTTGGACCGAGGTCAGCATGATGCCAACCAGGGCAAAGCCGGTAAGATCGAACTTGCGTCTCACGACCGGGCGTGATGGCAACAGTGCGGCCATGATGGCGAAGGCAATCGCGCCAAGAGGAACGTTGACGTAGAAGACCCAGCGCCAGTTCCAGTTTTCGGTCAGCCAGCCGCCCAGGATCGGGCCCATGATCGGACCGATCATGATCCCCATGCCCCACAGCGCCATCATCTGCGGTTGGCGGCTGGGTTTATTGGTGTCGATCATCGCCGCCTGGCTGAGCGGCGAGATGAACGCGCCCGCTGCGCCTTGCATCGCGCGGAAAATGACCATTTCCGTGATGTTCTGGGCCATCCCGCAGAGCATCGAGGCAACGACGAAACCGACTACCGAAAATATGAACAGGCGGCGCGAACCGGCCTTGTCCGCGAGCCAGCCGGTGATCGGCATGGCGATGGCCACGGCGACGATATAGCTAGTCAGCACCCAGCTGACCTCGTCCGAAGTGGCACCCAGGCTCGACTGCATGTGCGGGATCGCGACGTTGGCGATGGTGGAATCGAGCACCTGAATCAGCGAGGCAGTCATGATCCCGATGGCGAGAAGCAAGGGATTGGAAACCGGCAGAAGCGCGACGTCCTGATCCGGCGACAGGCCGGGGCGCCCCACGGCGGGGGCTGGCTTGCGGGCAGGACTGGCAGCAGCGCTCGCCATCGTTTTGTCCTAGAGCTTGCGGCCGTCGGTATAGACCGTGACCTTGGTTGAAAGGCCCGAGATCAGCGGGCGCGGGCTGGGCTCATCGAGGATGATCCGGACCGGCACGCGCTGCGTTACCTTAACCCAGTTCCCAGTCGCGTTCTGGGCGGGCAGAACCGAAAACTCGCTGCCGGTACCTGCGCCAAGCGCACCGACATGACCTTTGAGTGTGAGGCCAGGATAGGCATCGAAGCGCACCTTGGCGGGTTGTCCGATCCGCATGTCGGCAAGGTCGGTTTCCTTGAAGTTGGCTTCGACGTAGGCAGTGCCATCGGCAACAAGGGTAAGAACCGGAACGCCCTGAATGATGTCCTGGCCAGGCTGCAACTGGTCGGCTTGACCGATGATGCCGGACATCGGTGCACGTACTTCTGAGCGGCGCAGGTTCAGTTCCGCCACCTGGCGCTGGGCCATGGCCGAGGCAACCTGTGGATAGACCCCCGGAAGTTGCTGGCCCGAGGCAAGCTTGGCAGCTGCTTCGTCACGCTTGGCTTCGGCCAGACGTAGCTGTTCCTGGGCGACCGTCACCTGGTGCTGGGCTGCATCGAACGCAGCCTTGGTGGTGAAACCTTTCTTCCATAGCGCTTCCTGGCGGACCAGGTTCGTCTGGGCGAAGGCGATGTTCTCGCGCGCGGCCGAGATATCGGCGCCCGACAGCGCACTGTTATTGGCCGCGGCGAATTCACTGGCCTGGGCATTGGCAATGGCGGCATCAGCCTGGGCGATCTGCAAGCGGAACGGTTCCGGATCAACCCGGAACAGCAAATCGCCTGCATTCACGTGCTGGTTTTCCTTGACCAGCACTTCGACGATCGGGCCGCCGACCTGCGCGCTGACTGATACCTTGTCGAGATGGACATAGGCATTGTCGGTCGTGACCTGGCCTTGCAGGCTCTGCCAATAGATCACCCCGCCAATGAGCAGGGCAATTGGCAGGGACAGCATCAGGCCCAGCTTCCTCCAGTTGCGTTGAGGCTTTGCCACCTCAATGTCTGCATTTGTGGCGGAATTATCGGCCAGCTTGGGGTCGGCTTCAGCCATGGTTTACCTCGGGAATTGGGCGAACGTTGGAAAAGTTCACGCGGATGGTTTCCAGCATCCCGGCCAGGGCGGCGCGCTGCGCCTCATCGAGGCCGGTCAGCATTTCGTCTTCAAGACCGGTCAGGCAAGCGCGGACCTGGTCGATCAACTGGCGACTGCGATCCGTCAGGAACAGGCGCCAGGCGCGGCGGTCTGCCGGGTCGCGTCGACGTTCGATCAAGCCCGCTTCTTCCATGCGGTCGATCATCCGGGTCAGCGAGATTGGTTCTACTTCCAGTACCTCGGCATAGAAGCCCTGGTTTTCGCCTTCGTTCACTTGAAGGATCAGGAGCAACCGGGCTTGCTGACTGGTCATGCCAAGTGTCCGTACCCGTGCGTCGAAGGCCCGGCGCAGCAGGCGCGAGCTATCGGACAGCAGATGGGGCAGGCTCAACATGCCGCGCATATAATAGACCTGCTTAATTTAAGCAAGTGGGTGCGGTTCTCGACGGTTCCGCATTGCCAAATTTAACTGATCGGTTAAACCACGACTCAACAGAACCGAGAGAGGAGGCCAACCGTGGCAATCAAGACCCGCATTACCGAGCTGCTAGGCATTGAACATCCGATCGTTCAGGGCGGGATGCAGTGGGTTGGCACTGCGGAAATGGCCAGCGCCGTATCCAATGCTGGCGGGCTTGGCATCATCACGGGCCTGACCCAGCCGAGCGCCGAAGCGCTCGCCGCCGAAATCGAACGCTGCAAAGGCATGACCAGCAAGCCGTTCGGCGTGAACATGACCGTGTTCCCCGCGATCAATCCGCCCGATTACAAGGCCTATACCCAAGTCATCATCGACAGCGGGGTGAAGATCGTCGAAACCGCCGGCACGCCTGCGGTGCGTGAACTGTGGGAAATGATGAAGCCGGCTGGTATCAAGATCCTCCACAAGTGCACGGCGGTCCGCCACGCACTTTCGGCCGAAAAGGCCGGGGTCGACGTGATTTCGATCGACGGTTTCGAATGCGCCGGGCACCCGGGCGAAGACGATATTCCGGGCCTGATCCTGATCCCGGCTGCGGCTGACAAGGTGAAGATTCCGCTGCTCGCTTCGGGCGGTTTTGGCGACGGGCGCGGCCTTGCTGCGGCTCTGGCGCTGGGCGCCGAGGGGATCAATATGGGCACCCGCTTCTGCGCCACGGTCGAAGCGCCAATCCACCAGAACTTCAAGCAGGCGATGGTCGACAACGATGAGCGTGCGACCGCGCTGATCTTCCGTTCGTTCCGCAACACTGCACGCGTCGCCAAGAACAATATCGCCCAACAAGTTGTCGCTGCCGAAGCCGAAGGCAAGCCGTTCGAAGACGTCGCGCCCCTGGTCAAGGGAACCCGCGGCAAGGAAGGCCTTGTCTCTGGCGATACCCAACACGGCATCTGGACCGCCGGCATGATCCAGGGCCTGATCCACGACATCCCGACCTGCCAGGATCTGGTCAGCCGGATCGTTGCCGACGCAGAAACCATCATCCGCCAGCGCCTGAACGGCATGCTGGTCTAAGCCCCATCCAAGGAGAAACGAAAATGGCCGAAGCCTATATCATCGACGCAGTCCGCACCCCGCGCGGGATTGGCAAGCCGGGCAAGGGCGCGCTTTCGCACCTGCACCCGCAGCATCTCGCCTCGACTTGCCTCAAGGCGATCAAGGACCGCAACAACCTCGACACCAGCACGGTCGACGACATCATCTGGTCGTGCTCCAGCCAGAACGGCAAGCAGGGCGGCGACCTTGGCCGCATGGCGGCGCTGGCAGCCGGCTATGACATCTCGGCATCGGGCACCACGCTCGACCGCTTCTGCGGCGGCGGTATCACCTCGGTGAACCTCGCTGCGGCCACTGTCATGTCGGGCATGGAAGACTGCGTGATCGCCGGCGGCACTGAAATGATGAGCTTCACTTCGTCCTATGGCGCGGAACTGGCCAATGCCGGGATCAAGCCGCTGGGCATGGGCTCGGGCAACCGTGCGCTCGACGCGATCCACCCGCAGAGCCATCAGGGCGTATGCGGCGACGCGATTGCGGCGCGCGAAGGGATCGACCGCCAGGCGCTCGACGCCCTGGCCCTGGTCAGCCAGGAACGTGCCGACCGCGCGATCCGCGAAGGCCGTTTCGACAAGTCGCTGGTCACCGTCTACAACGAAGATGGCACGGTTGCCCTGGACCACGAGGAGTTCCCCCGTCCGGAAACCACCATGGAAGGCCTGTCCTCATTGAAGGCCAGCTTTGACGCCATGGCCGACTTCGACCTGGGCGGCGGCGTGACCTTCAAGAAGCAGATCCAGCGCGTCTATCCGGAACTGGATTGGAAGGGCGTGCACCACGCCGGCAACTCCTCGGGGGTGGTCGATGGCGCTGCGGCGATCCTGCTGACCAGCAAGGAATACGCCGAAAAGAACGGCCTCAAGCCGCGCGGCCGCATCGTTGCCTATGCCAACCAGGGCGATTGCCCGACCCTGATGCTCAACGCTCCGGTCCCGGCAGCGAAGAAGGTGCTGGAAAAGGCTGGCCTGAAGAAGGACGACATCGACGTCTGGGAAATCAACGAAGCCTTTGCGGTCGTCGCTGAAAAGTTCATCCGCGACCTCGACCTCGACCGCACCAAGGTTAACCCTTGTGGCGGCGCGATGGCGCTGGGCCACCCGATTGGCGCGACCGGTTCGATCCTGATCGGCACGGCTCTGGACGAACTGGAGCGGACCGGCGGTCGTTATGGCCTGATCACCATGTGCGCCGCTGGCGGCATGGCTCCGGCGATCATCATCGAACGTCTCGACTAAGACTTGTGTGCAATCCGGGGTTGCTCTTGTGGCCCCGGATTGCTTCGCTCTGCTCGTAAGGACGAGTCGATGCGAAAGGGTCTGCTGATGACCGATCTACTTGAACAGATTGCAGGTATCGTCGGCGGACAAGGCTTGCTGACCGGAGAGGATGTTTCCGGTCGTGCGGCTGATTTCATGGGCTTCACCCATGTCCAGGCCAGGGCCATTGTGCGCCCGGCCAGTACCGCCGAACTTTCCGCCGTGATGAAGCTGTGCCACGCGGCCGGACAGGCAGTCGTGCCGGCTGGCGGTTATACCGGACTGGTCCATGGCGCCGATTGCCAGCCCGGTGATATCCAGATCTCCCTCGAACGGATGCGCACGATCGAAGCGATCGACCCGGTCGGGCGAACGATGACCGTTGGCGCGGGCTGCCCGGTTCAGGCAGTCCAGGAAGCCGCAGCCGAGGCCGGGTTGAAGTTTGCGGTCGATTGGGGCGCGCGCGGCACGGCGACAATTGGAGGCGGCATCTCCACCAATGCGGGCGGCAATTCGGTCGTGCGTTACGGCATGATGCGTGACAACGTGCTTGGGGTCGAAGCAGTCCTTGCCGATGGCACGGTCATTTCGGCGATGAACAGCCTGCTCAAAAACAATGCGGCCTATGACCTCAAGCAGTTGTTCATCGGCACCGAGGGCACACTTGGCATCGTCACCCGCGCGGTGCTCAAGCTGCACTCCGCACCGCTTTCCACCAATACGGCGCTGCTCGCGCTGGACAGCTTTGACGCGGTCCAGGCGCTGTTTGTCCATGCCGGCAAGCGGCTTGGCGCCATGCTCACCTCGTTCGAGGTGATGTGGAACAGTTTTTACCAACTGATCGCGATCGACACCGGCGACCACAATGCTCCGTTGCCCGGTGGTCATGGCTATTATGTGATCGTAGAAGCCAGCGGCACCGACCAGGAACGCGATGCCGAACTGTTCGAAACCGTGCTGGGTGAAGCACTGGAACAAGGCATTGCCGCAGACGCCGTGATCGCCAGCAGCAAGGCGCAGGCTGACCAGATCTGGGCGATCCGTGACGACATCAAGACCCTGTCGATCCGCACCATGCCCGCCGTTACCTTCGATGTCAGCCTGCCGATTGTCGCCATGGACGGTTATGTTCGGCATTTGGAAGAGAGTGCTCGGGCGGCCTTTGGCGAGACGATGAAGCTGGTGGTCTTCGGCCACATTGGCGACGGCAACCTGCACATCATCCTCGGGGCTCAGCCTTTTGCCGAAGACACCCGGCACCGGATCGAGCAACTGGTCTACACCGCGCTTGTCCCGCATCGCGGCTCAATCAGCGCGGAACACGGCATTGGCCTCGAAAAGCGCGATTGGCTGCAGATCACCCGCTCGCCCGAGGAACTGGCTTTGATGCGGCAGCTCAAGGCGGCGATGGACCCCACCAACATTCTCAATCCCGGCAAGGTACTGGCTTAGGAGGCCAAATGATGAGCGCGATGATCTGCGAAATTTCCGACCACATTGCGACGATCACGCTCAACCGGCCGGAGCGGATGAACACGATTTCGTCGGCCATGCTCGACGAACTGACCCGGACCCTGGTCGCGGTGAACGAAAACCCCGAGGTGCGGGTGGTGATCCTGACTGGAACAGGCCGAGCCTTCTGCGCCGGGCTCGACCTTAACGAAGCCTCCAGCGGCGAAGGCATCGGCGGCAAGGACCGCCGTCCGCCGGAAACCATCGACCTGCGCAATACCCCGCCGACCGTGCTGTTCGCGATGGACAAGCCGGTGATCTGCGCCCTTAACGGTTCCGCCGCCGGTTACGGCATGGACCTCGCGCTGGGTTGCGACATCCGCATCATGGCTGACACTGCCAAGCTTGCGGCGGCCTTCGTCAAGCGCGGTGTCGTGCCGGAAAGCGGCGGCACCTGGTTCCTGCCGCGGATGCTGGGCTGGGCCAAGGCGGCGGAAATCATCTTCACCGGCCGCACCCTGAATGCCGCCGATTGCCTGGCCGAGCGGTTGGTCAACAAGGTCGTCCCAGCCGATCAGGTCGCCGCCGAAGCCCGCGCCATGGCGGCAGAGATCGCGGCCAACGCGCCAATGGCAGTGCGCGCGTCCAAGCGCCTGATGCGGATGGGCCTGGACGAGACTTTCGACACCCACGTCCAGCACGTCTACCTGCAACTGCTCCCGCTCTTTGCCAGCGAAGACTTTGAAGAGGGCGTGAAGTCGTTCCTCGAAAAGCGCCCTGCGGCGTTTACGGGGCGTTAGCTCAGCGCTCCAGCAACACCGACCCGCTCACATCCCGCGCATTGATGGCGCCTGACAGGCCGAGTGCGGTGCGCATGTCCTGCTTGACCAGGCTGAGGTAGCGGGTGAGGGCGGCT
>CAZNBX010000012.1:0-5628 GCA_964571305.1 uncultured Novosphingobium sp. | reverse complement strand
CATGACCCATGGACGCCCGACCAGCGCGGCCTTGGCGCCCAGTGCCAGTGCACGAACCAGATCCTGGCCGCTGCGGATGCCGCCGTCGACCAGCAGCGTGGTTTCGCTACCAACCGCATCGGCAATGCGCGGCAACATGGTTGCGGTCGAAGCGACGCCGTCCAGTTGTCGGCCGCCATGGTTGCTGACGATCATCCCGTCCGCGCCAACGGCAACGGCCTGCCGCGCATCCTCGGTGTCGAGAATGCCCTTGAGCACCAGATTGCCGCGCCACACCTGCCGCAGCCATTCGATATCTTTCCAGGTGACCGAGGCGTCGAACTGGCTGCCGGTCCAGTGGAGATAGTCGCGCGGGTTCTTCGACTGTTTCACGTACATGGCAATGTTGCCAAAACCGTGCGGTCCGCCACGAAGGCCGACATCCCAGGCCCAGTGCGGGTGGAGCAGCCAGTCAAGCGGGCCGGAGCGGAGCCGCCCCCACGGACCCAGCCCACCCGCCATGCCGTTGCGAATATCGCGGTAGCGGGTGCCGAGCACGGCCAGGTCGATGGTGAAGACCAGCGTCCGCACACCGGAATCCCACGCGCGACCCAGGATTTCCTGCACGATCCCGCGGTCCTTCAGCATGTAGAGCTGGAACCAGGCCGGACGCTCGCTGACCTCGCCGACCTCTTCCAGCGTGCAGATCCCGACGGTCGAGAGGCAGAACGGAATACCGGCCTTGTCCGCCGCACGCTTGGCCTGAACCTCGCCGCGCCGCGCGCTCATCCCGCCCATGCCTATGGGCGCAAGGACCAGCGGCATGGCCAGTTGCTCGCCGAACAGGTCGACCGTGCAGTCCATCCTCGAGGCATCGCGCAAAACCTTCTGGGTGAGCTGAACGCTCTCCCAATCAGCGGTGTTGCGCCGCAGCGTCACTTCCGCACCCGCGCCGCCATCGATGTAATCGAACAGAAAGCGCGGCAGGCGTTTTTCCGCCTCACGCCGGAAATCGGGGAAGCTGGCGGGAAGAAGGTTGAGGGAATCGGCCATGGTCGGCTCCGTCAGAGCATGGCCTCGATCAGGCGCGGGCCCTTGTGCGCCAGCGCCTCTTCCAGCGCCTTGCGGAAGCCTTCAGCCGTGTCGACGCGGACCGCCGGAACGCCCATGCCTTCGGACATCTGCACCCAGTTCAGCCCCGGATTGCGCAGGTCGAGCATCGACCGCGCCTGGGGCGCCGGGTTCTGCACGCCGACGCGCATCAGTTCGATGTTGAGGAGCGCATAGGACCCGTTGTTGAGGACAATCGTCGTCACATCGAGGTTTTCGCGTGCCATCGTCCACAGCGCCTGGATCGTGTACATGCCCGAGCCATCGGCCTGCAGCGCGATCACCTTGCGGTCCGGGCAGGCGACAGCGGCACCGACTGCCAGCGGCAGGCCCTGACCAATCGCACCGCCGGTCAGCTGCAGCCAATCGTGCTGTTTCGCGCCTGCGCACATCAGCATCGAAGCGCCGCCCTGGGTCGCGCCTTCGTCCGAAACGATGGCGTTTTCCGGCAGCAGCTCGGCCAGGATCGCGCCAAGGTTGGCGCTGTTGAGCTGGCCCGGTTCGGCGGGGAACTGGGTTGGCGCCTGAACCAGTGCAGGCTCCGCCGGAGCGCCCAGCGCATCGGCCAGCGCGGTCAGCGCAACCACTGCATCCTCGCGCATCGAGGCGAGGCGGATCAGGGCGGCATCGGGTGGTGACAGCCAGCTAGGCTTATCCGGATAGGCGAAGAATGAGACCGGCGGTTCGGCGCCGCAGAACACGATGGTGCCAAAGTCCTTGAGGTAGGCTTCGGCCTGCTCGCCAAAGTAGGGTAGCTTCTCGACCGCAACCCGGCCCGCGCCGCGCTGGTGACGGGTCGCGAAGGTTTCCGCGACCAAGCGGCAGCCGGTGGCAGCGGCAATCCGCCCCGCTTGGTGCAGG
The DNA here is from genome assembly GCA_964571305.1 of uncultured Novosphingobium sp. Classification (GTDB taxonomy): domain Bacteria; phylum Pseudomonadota; class Alphaproteobacteria; order Sphingomonadales; family Sphingomonadaceae; genus Novosphingobium. Next base: position 3,678 of record CAZNBX010000012.1, on the reverse strand, counting down.
GCATCTTCGCGCAAGGCGCGGCCGCCGAGGAACAAGCACTTCTGCCCGCTGCCCGATTTCAGTGCATCCACTGCGGCAGCGATCGTCGCATCGGGTGCCTTGGGCGCGGCGGGAATGGCCGGAGGGGCGACTGGGTGGGCGCCCTCGGTCCAGGCATGGTCGGCCGGAACGATCACCGTCGCGATCTTGCCGGGGTACCCACCCATCGCGACGCTGAATGCCTCAGCCCCGGCCTGGGCCAGATCGCGGTTCGACTTCGAGGTGCGGACCCAGTCCGACATCGGCCGGGCGACGCCGGCAGCGTCCGACGTGAGCGGCGCGTCAAAGTGGAGGTGATAGGTGGCATGGTCGCCGACCACGCTGACCACGGGGGTGCGCGCCCTCTGGGCGTTGTGGAGGTTGGCAAGGCCATTGCCGAGGCCGGGACCAAGATGGAGCAGGGTCACCGCCGGCTTGTCGGCCATGCGGCCATAACCGTCGGCAGCACCAGTCACCACGCCTTCGAACAGGCCCAGTATCGCGCGCATTCCGTGCTGGCGGTCGACTGCGGCAACCAGCTGCATCTCCGACGTGCCGGGGTTGGCGAAACAGACTTCGACCCCGCAGGAATAGAGCGTTTCAATGAATGCTTCGGCACCGTTCATCTTGGTAAGTCCTCCCTTGCAACTTACGGTAACGCTGCCGCCCGCTGGCGCAACAGGATTGTGCTGATGCCTGCCTTCGTTATGGCAACAGGAAAGTAGATAGAGGGCGAATCGCAATGAATTTTGACGTCGTGATCGTTGGTGCTGGCCAAGGCGGTGCCTATGCGGCGATCCAGCTGCGCCAGCTGGGTTTCGAAGGCACCATTGCGCTGGTCGGCCGTGAGAGCGAGCCGCCCTACGAACGCCCCCCGCTGTCCAAGGAATACATGCTGGGTGACAAGGCCTGGGAACGCCTGCTGATCCGCCCGGTCGAATTCTGGGCAGGGAAGGGGATCGAGTTGATCCTGAATGCGGAAGTGACCGCGGTCGATCCCGCTGCCAAGCACGTGACCCTCCAGGATGGCCGGACCATCGGCTATGGCGATCTGGTCTGGGCGACGGGTGGCGATCCGCGCCGTCTGACCTGTCCGGGCGCCAACCTGCCGGGCGTCTATGGCGTGCGAAACCGCGCCGACGCGGACGCGATCCTGGCCGATCTGCCCCAGGTTGAGCGCGCCGTGATCGTCGGCGGCGGTTACATCGGGCTTGAGGCTGCCGCCGTGCTGCGCAAGCTGGGCAAGGAAGTGACTCTGCTCGAAGTGCTGCCCCGCGTGCTCGCCCGGGTTGCTGGTGAAGAATTGTCCGCTTTCTATCAGGCCGAACACCGCGCCCACGGGGTCGATCTGCGCACCGAAACCGGGCTGGAAGCCATCGAGGGCACTGACCAAGTGACTGGCGTGCGCCTTTCCGACGGCTCGGTCATCGACTGCCAACTGGTCATCGTCGGCATCGGGATCATCCCGGCAGTCGGCCCGTTGATCGCTGCCGGTGCGGCAGGCGGCAATGGCGTCGACGTAGATGAGTTCTGCCGCACCAGCCTGCCCAACGTCTATGCCATTGGCGACTGCGCGGCGCATGCCAACCGCTTTGCCGATGGTAGCGTGATCCGTCTGGAAAGCGTCCAGAATGCCAATGATCAGGCCAGCTGCGCAGCCAAGGCGATCACTGGCGATGCGCAGCCCTACGCGGCGACGCCGTGGTTCTGGTCTAACCAATACGATCTTAAGCTGCAGACCGTCGGCCTATCCGGCGGGCACGACACGGCGGTCCTGCGCGGCGATCCGGCCAACCGCAGCTTCTCGGTGCTCTATCTCAAGGGCGGCAAGCTGATCGCCTGCGATGCGGTCAATGCGATCAAGGACTATGTCCAGGCGCGCAAGCTGGTCGAGGAACGCGCGGTAATCGCTACGGCCGATCTGGCCGATGCGGGTCGCCCGCTGAAGGAGCTCGACCGGCTCTAGTCGTCGGCGCGGCGATAGGCCGGGAGGTGGATGCCGAACTTAATGGCGGAAGCGCGCAGGATGAAGCCTGCCGCCCCCGCCAGGGTCCAAACCAGTTCGCGCGGCGCGTTTAGCACCATGCCTGCCGCGCAAAGGGCTGACGAAAGTGCTGCCGCAGTAACATAGAGCTCGGGCCGCATCAGGATCGACGGACGGCCCGCCAACACGTCGCGGATGATCCCACCGACGCAGCCGGTGATGATCCCCATGGTGACCGCCGGAACCGGGGTCACGCCATAGGCCAGCGCCTTGGCCGTGCCGAGTACGGCATAGGCGGCGAGGCCGACCGCATCGGCATATTCGAGCAATTGTCCTTCCCACCAGCGGCGCGGGGTGAACCAGGCGATCAGGGCAACCCCGAGGCATACCGCAGCGACCCACGGATCGCGCACCCAGAAGACCGGGGCGCCGATCAGCAGGTCACGAACCGAACCGCCGCCGACACCAGTCGCCAGTGCGAAAAAGCCCATCGTCACGAAGGTCTGTCGCAGCCGCGCTGCGAGGAGGGCGCCGGACAGTGCGAAAACCGCGATGCCAGCGATATCGAGGATGGCCGGAATTTGCGGGATGTCCGGGTTCATGTGCCGATCTTCCGCTTGCGCCGTCGGAACAGCAGGACCGTGCCCAGCAGGCTGGTGCTCAAACCGATGGTGGAGAAGATCCAGAGCAGGGCGTGACTGGTATTTTCGCGCCCAAGCGGGTCCATGATGTGGAGGCCCCACATCAGGTCGTAGAACCGCCAATAACCGGTGCGCAGGGCTAGGACCTCGCCGGTATCGGCATCGATGTAGACGTGGGTGTCGTCCGAGAAGGTTGCCTGCCAGGACGGCCGTTCGCGCCGCAGATCGAGCGGTGATGCATCGGCGGCAAAGCGGCGTAGCGATTGCAGGCTTGCGCTGCCCTTGTACGCGGCCAGAGCCAGTGAGCGTGCTTCGGCTTCGGTCACAGCAGGGATTGGGGTGCCATCGGCGGCAAAGCGGCTTTGGGTGCCAGTGCCATCGGTCGCGACCCAGACCGGTGCGCCGTTCTCTTCGACCAGGGCCAGTCGCTTGACCGGAGTGGCGAGGCGGGGGGCGATCAGTCCGTCGGTTTGCAGCAGGGCGGGTTGCCGCCGCATGTTCTCGCCGCGCACCTCGTCAATCGGACGCAGCGTCATGACCAGCCCGCTGACCGTCCACAGCAGCAGCGGAATTGCCGCCAGCCAGCCCAGCCAGATGTGCCAGCGGGCGAAACGGTGCATGGCGGTGAAGCGGGCCATGCCTGCGGGCTTACTCTTCGATATGTTCGCGCAGCTTGTCCATCAGCACCTGAATGCGCGTCGCTGCTTCAGAAAAGGTCACGATGTCTTCGCGGTTGTTGTTCATCCGCGCTTCCTTGGCCGCCTCGGCATAGCCTTCCAGGTCCACTTCGAGCGCATCGACCAGCATTTCGATCTCGTCGGTGTTCAGCTTAAGGGTAACGTCGGCCATTGGAGTTCCTTGAATTTCTCAGTGCAGCAAAACGGAGCAATCCAGAGCAACGCTGCGCTGCTCTGGATTGCCACGGGGCATCGCCCCTATCAATGATGATGTCGATTTCAGATGTGGATCGGCTTGCCCATCACCGCCATGGCCGCTTCCTTCACCGCTTCGCTGTGGGTCGGGTGGGCGTGGCAG
>CAZNBX010000011.1:0-19622 GCA_964571305.1 uncultured Novosphingobium sp. | reverse complement strand
GCCGAACACGCCTTCGGCCGCACCGACCAGGTCATCTTTTTGATAAGTGGCGCTGTTGACTGCAACCGGAGCGCCAGGAGCCGGGGACGTTGCAACCGGCGTTGCTTCCGCAACGGGCGCAGTGCTCGCCGTGGCATCGACGGGTGCAGTGCTCGGCGCAGCGCTTGGCTGAGTTTGCGGCGCAGCCGTGCTTGTCGCCAGATCACCGTCGATCGCCCGGTCGGGATCAACTTGCTGGACCTGCGCAGATGCGGTGGCGGAACCGATCAGGGCAACCGCGCCCAGCATGGAAAACAGAGCGGACCTTATGCCGCGATCGATGCCCAGGTTCATCCCGTTGATCCCTTTAAAACTGGAGTTCGGTAGAATCGATTGCACCTGACCCAGCAATGAACCGGCGGTGAGCCGAGTCCCAGGTGCGATCAATTGAGCAGGCCATCCGGGCAGATACCGAGAAAACTTGCTCACCACCCCCTTGCCGCCCCTCGGTACCCTCGCTATAGGCCGCGCTTCGCCGCTGCGATCCGGAGACGTGGGTGAGTGGCTGAAACCAACGGTTTGCTAAACCGTCGTACTGGTAAATCCGGTACCGAGGGTTCGAATCCCTCCGTCTCCGCCAGCGCGCTTTGAATTTATTGAGAAATTTTCAAAGCGCGCGGTGCGTTCCCAAAACAGTTCCCCGATAGTGTGAAGGCTTCGTCGCTTCAAAGCGTCAGGAAAGCGACCAGCCGCACTGCTTTGCGACAGGCTCTACGGCTTTAGCAAAACCAGTCATTTTGAACGTAGCGGTGACAGGGGACTCGCCATAAGGGACTGTTTGGAAGACGACCTGATCCACCTTAGTCATCTGCTTGATCAGTTCGACCGCAGAGCCCGGGGCAAAGCTTGCTGTGCCGTCGGTTGAGATTCCCCAGCGTTGGGTTACCGGCTTGTTCTTGCCGACCCTCACAACGACCGACTTCCATTCGGCATAAACGTCATTGCTGTCGTCACCGAGGTAATCATCCCAATCAATCCATAACTCGGTCTTTCCGGACTGGCAGCGGATTCTTAGACCGATGGTTTTATCGGTTCCGGTTGTAAGATCGGGGTCTGCTTCACCGACTGCGGTGACAGTTTGGGTGTCATCCAGCGGGTTTTTAGAGCTTGTGGACCGCCAGATTTCTGCTTCGGTGCCGTAGCAAGCGTTCATCACTTTGATGAACCGACGGTCGCTCGCGGTCGTGAGGACGCCGTCCTTGAAGAAGAAGGGCTCTGGACCGGTATAGGTTCCCATCCGGTTCTGTGCATCAAGGTCCCCTTGCCACATCCCCTTATCACCGGAGCACCGTTTGAAGTCACTGAATCGAGCCGATTCGGGTACGGCGAGGGATTGCTTGATCTGGTCCTTGACCTTGGCTGCCTCCCCTGTCGGAAGGTTGTCACACCCAGCAAGCAAGAGCGCCACGGCAACAGCAGTTCGCATTGATTGCCCCCATTTCAAAACGATGCCGCCTTCATTGCATATGTGAATTGGTTCTCGCAAGCACCCGCTCGAACCTAGCGTGCATGGGTTGCGTCCATGAGCCAAAGTCGGCCAGCGCGTGCACGCCGCACTGTCCGCTCGGTCACATGGGCTCGTTGACCCGCGCTAAAACTGCCAGCGTTCGCACGGTGCCTACTGCCACAGTTAGAACACCTGCGTTCACTCGGTGCAGGCCCGCTCGGTTAAGCTGCCCGAACAGCAAGCGAAGGAGTTACACGTTGGAGCCGATTACCCTCTCGATCGCCGATACATGCAAGGTGTTGGGCATTGGCCGCACGACCGCATGGCGGCTCGTAAATGCGGGCGATCTCCTCACCATCCGAATCGGCTCGCGCCGGCTTGTAACCGCTGAAAGCGTAAAGCGCTTTGTGGAAAGGTCAGCAGCATGAAGCATTTCCCTGTTACCAGCGGCAAAGACTTCCAGCGCGCCATCGCCGGCGATGAGCAGCTCGACGATTACGCGGAAGTCTCGCGCTCAATTGCGGAAACTGCCGGCGTGACTGCGCCGGTCGAGCACGGCTTTTACAAAGCTATGCGCCAAACGGCGCAAGCTGCGCGTGGCGAGCCGGTCGAGGCAGAACCGCTAGTCTCACCGCTCGCCGAGAACGGCTGGCATGCTGCGATCGAGCGCGCGGAAGCGCAAGGCAATCAGCCGGTACAGAAGCCGGTGCTAGACGAGGGCCGCTCCCTCGAATGCCCCCACAACGCCTTTTGGGATGGCCTTGATGCGTAAAGTGAAATTCGACCCGGCGAAGCACCGGGAGGGGCGGGACTATGTTCTCGCCGATGGCTCGCCACTCCCGAATGCGCCGATCTCTCCGGCAAGTTCGACATTGGAGCAGTGGCTCAACGTCATCTCGAAGGTGAAAGGTCGCTCCGTACTGCCGCTCTGAACAAACACCCTTGGCGAGCCGCGTGGAGGCGGCGCTCGCCGGGGCCAACAAAGGAAGAACCAATGTCCGATTTTGAACCGCCGACGCGGGACGCCTCCCTCCATCCTGCCTCGGCTACCACGGCCCCGCCCCGGGCCTCTTCCTCCCCTGACGGGGCCGTGGACCCGACAGTCAGCCTCACCCTCGATGAATATGACGACTGGTTCGTTGACCTCGTGAACCTCGGCTTCCGAGTTTTCGCTCTCGACCCCGACGGAAAACCCCCGGTTGGCTGGGCTACCCTGGCGGCCAGCCGAGACGACTTGGAAGGCTTCCAAGATGCCGGCGAACTGCACCAACGCTGGATCGACGAGCGCCGCCCCCTCGCTATCGCCACCGGCCAGGAGGCCGGCTGCATCGTCCTGGCCGCGCACGGCCCCGAAGGTCTTGCCGAGGTCCGCGCGATCGAAGGCATAGACCTCGACCGCGCTCCGACCGCCGACGTTGCCGGGACCACCTATCTGTATTTTTCATGCGATCGCGCGGGCTGGGCCCCGGGTGTGTCGCGCCTGCTGCCGAACGTTGACGTCTTTGGCGATGGTGGCTGGGTTCCTGCTCCGACCATCATCCGCGACGGCAGCCTGCCAGTCGCCATACCCGACCTAATCCTTGGCCGCGGGGAGCTGGCCGGGGGGAACCCGGAGCGGCCCGCGCCGACGGGCCTCCACGCGCTCATCGAGCGGTGGCTATTAGAGGAGCCAGAGGGCAACGCCGACTACCTCGGCTGCTTGCTCCACGACTTCCGGCATACCCCGCCGCACCGGCGAGGCCGCGCCTTGGTCGATACAGCCCGGCGGATCGCCCGCCATATTTTACGCGGGCCTCACCCGGTGGATGAAGCCGCAACGTTCGCCGCTTTTGCCGAAACTACACAAGCGATTGGCTTACCCTTGGAGGCCGCCGAGCGCATGCTGCGCAGGCAGCTCCGGCTACAAACGTTGCGAGCAATCGAGGCCGCCTCTGTCCTGCCCCTGCTCGACCTCACCGCGCTTGCCCTGACCTCCCCCACGGCGCGCGAGTTCGCGCTAGAGCGGTTCATCCCGCGCGGTGAGGTTACACTCTTCACCGGTGCCGGAGGGGCCGGCAAGAGCCTCTTCGGGCAGCAGCTCTGCACCTGCATCGCCGCCGGGGTGCCGTTCCTCGGCCTCGCCGCGATGCACGGCCCGGCCCTCTACCTGACTGCGGAGGATGATGAGCGTGAGCTGCACTGGCGGCAGGAGCATATTGCCCGGCGGCTGGGCGTGGCGTTCGACCAGCCGGGCCTGCACCTCGCGAGCCTGCGCGGACGGCTCGGCAACGAGCTGTGCACCTTCGACCGCGAGGGGCGTCTTAAACCTTCTCCGGCCTTCGCCCTACTCGCCAACACCATCCGTGCGACCGGCGCACAGTTCGTGGTGCTGGACAACGTGGCCCACCTATTCACCGGAAATGAAAACGACCGGGGACAGGTCACGCAATTCGCGAACCTCCTCAACCGGCTTGCTAGCGAGACTCGCGCGACGATCGTGCTCGCGGCGCATCCCAACAAAGCGGGCGACACCTTCTCGGGCTCGACCGCTTGGCTCAACGCCGTGCGCTCGCAGGTTATCATCGATTGGCCGCGCGACGGCAGTGGCACTATCCTCGACGCCGATGCGCGCGTGCTCAAGCTCGGCAAGGCCAACTATGCCCGCATTGGTGAGGTACACGAGTTCCGCTGGCATGACTTTGCGCTCGTGCGCGAGGATGACCTGCCGAAAGAGGAGTGGACCGAGCTCGCCGATCTTGAAGCCGAAGGCGACGACGCCACGTTCCTGCAATGCCTCGCGTTGCGGAACGCGCAGAGCCGTCCGGTTTCGGAGAGCGTTTGCTCCCGCACATTTGCACCAAAGGTCTTCGCGGAAATGGAGCCTGGCAGGCGCGTCGGACGTCCCCGCCTCGAAGCGGCGATGGAGCGGCTATTCGCCGCTGGCGTGATCGAGGTCGGGTTCGTCTGCCGGGTCGACCGAAAGGACCGTTCGGGGGTGCGCCTCAAGTGCGCTGACGTCTGCGCTGACCCTGCGTTGAGTGGGTGCGCCGACCCCGCGCTGACCTAGCGCTGACCTGCGCTCCGACACCCCCCTCCCCATAGGGGAGGGGTGGTACGCCCCCGAAGGGGTCGGCGCACCACATTTAAAACCGGAGAATGACGATGACCAAGAAAACCCCCAACTCAACCCCGGCCCCGAAGGTCGACCACTTTGCCCACCTTTCGGACCGACAGCTCATGGCCCTCATACGGCGGACCTGCCGCAGCATCGGGCGCAAGCCGCGCGTCGCACTCGTCGACGGCAAGTTCGTGAGGCTGCACTGATGAGCGCGCCGAAGAAGACCCGCGCGGCGGCTGTCGCCTATTCCCCCGAGCTGGTCGAGAAGGTCTGTGAGCTTTTGGCCTCGGGAAAATCACTTCGGGACATAGGTAAGATGAAGGGGATGCCCGACCGCTCGACGCTGTGGCGGTGGACCCAAAGCCATCCGGAGATCCAACAGCCGGTATCGCAGGCGCGTGCGCAAGGTTTTGACGAACTGGCCGACCGAGCGATGGAGGAAGCCTGCACGGCCAGCGACCCGGTCAAGGGCCGCTTAGCTTTCGACGCGCGCCGGTGGTATCTCGCCAAGTTGAACCCGGCCCGTTACGGCGAGCGCCAGCTCGTCCAGTCGCAAATCAGCGGCCCGGACGGCAGCCCCATCCAAATCGACAGCGAGATCAGCGACGAGGAGGCGCTGCGCCGGCTCGAAGAGATATTCTCTGCCGCCGAAGAACGACAACGGCTCGCCCTCGAACACCAAAGGCGCGCTGCCAAGGGCGAAGCCGACGACCTCGCCTGAAAGGAGCATTCCGCCATGACCGATGATTTCACCCACCGCTTCGGCCAGCTCGACCTCGGCCCGACGCATCCGAGCAACCCGGCTGACCCCGGCCAATCGCTCTACGACGTGCACTCCCTTGCCCGCCGGTGCGACTTCCGCACGGAGGACGGCAGCGCATGGGCGATCGACACCAAAACCCGCGAACGCGCGTTCCGCATTGACGCCAAGGGCCGCACCTTTCTGCCCGATGGCAAGGAGATCGCGACGCCCAAGCTCACCCGGCGCGCGGTCCCTGCGCCGATCGCTGACCGCCTGTACGGGCAGCAAAGCACGCGCCTTGCCCCAGCAGCCAAACCCGCTGCCGATCCGGCTGCGCGCTTGGCGGCGAAGCTGTACGGGCGCGGGTAACCGCCCAGCAATGGACTGCTCTGCCCATCCCCAGCCATTGTCGGGCGCCAGCCCACCAGTGCCCAGACACATCGAGCGCATCGACCCGGCATCCAGCTCACCCTTGGCCTGCGGCAAGCCGCCCCCGGCACAGCACGCCGAAAAATCGATTCTAAGCCCGCTGGGGCGCCCTCAAGGCCCTACCTGCATCCATGGATACCGGTCGGCTGCGGACGCACTCCATGACTCTTCAATCGGAAAATTGGGCCAAGGCCCGCCGGCGCGCCGCGCCCCCAGACCCGTCCGGCTACTTCGACCTCGCTGAGATCGAACTCCTCGGTAGGAAGTGATCTAAAATGTCGGCTTTTTCCCGTTTGACGGAGCAGCGGCCTTGTGGTCTAGCGCTGCCGCGTGGGGGCCATGATTGATTGCCTGGCGATGTCGTCCGTGAATCTGATGTCAACTGACGATGGGCTCATTGGTGCCTATGCCGAGCTGCGCCCTCAATTGTTGCGTTTTCTGCGGGCTAGGACCGGCGATGCGGCCTTGGCCGAGGACATCATCCAGGACATCGCAGTCAAACTGGCGGAGACCGCTACCGGACCGGTCGGCAATCCCTCGGCGTTTTTGCACCGCATGGCCAACAACCTGCTGATCGATCGAGCTCGCGAAACCCGCGCCCGGCTCAACCGCGAGCAAGCCTGGACCGATCAGGAAACGGTGCAGTCCGGAAGCGATACAGTGGACCCGCAACCTTCGGCGGAACGGGCCTTGCTCGCTCGCGATGAACTGTCGCGCGTGCTGACGGCTATTGACGCCCTGCCGCCAGCCGCCGCGCAGGTGTTTCGTCTCCACCGGATCGAGGGACTCAGCCACCCGCAAATAGCCGCCCGGCTTGGGATCAGCCGCAGCGCAGTCGAGAAAAGCATGGCGGTGGCGCTGAAAAATTTGCGCAAGGCGCTGGGGACATGAGGTGCCGGGCAATCGATTCCGTCATGACTCAAGCCGCTATCAGTCCCTGTGCGGTTTTGGCATGAGGCTGTTGTGACCGCGGATAAGCAAATCATTCTTGATGAAGCCATCGCCTGGCACGTGCGTCTCGGCAGCGACGAGGCGGACTGGGACGGCTTTACCCAGTGGCTTGAGCAAGGCGCGCAATACCGCGAGGCTTATGACGCCGTCGCGCTGTTCGACGGTGATCTTGCCGACCTGCTTACGCGTCATGCGGCCGCGATCCCGGTCAACGACGATCAGCCGGTTTCTGCTGCCCCTCTGCCTTGGCACCGCCAGTGGCGGCGCGAACTGGTGGCGGCGCTGGTGGTTCTGCTCACCGCGCCGCTAGCGCTGGTCACCCTGCGTTCGCCGGCGCCGCGTCTTTACCAGTCTCCGGCCAGCGCCGTGCAGAGCATCGCCCTCGGCAACGGCGCGGAAATAATGCTGGACCGCGCCAGCCAGTTGACCGTGATCGAAGGGGACGTCCCGCAAATCGAACTGCTGGCGGGCGCAGCATGGTTCTCGGCACCGGCCGATCCCGACCAATCGTTTGCGATCCGCGTGGGCAAGAGCGAGATCCGCGATCTCGGTACGCAGTTCAGCGTGTCTTATGGCGGCGGGCTGGTTGAGGTTGCGGTCGCCGACGGGATCGTCGCTGCGCAGTTGGGCCGCGGGCAGCCGGTCACGGTAACCCGCGGCGAGCAACTGTTCCTTGATGAACAGCGCGGTGAAGCGCGGGTCGGCAAGATCGCGGCGGGGGATATTGCCGCCTGGCGCAACGGACGACTGGTTTACAACGACGCGCCGCTTGCGTTGGTCGTCGCCGATCTGGCCCGCCACACCGGGCAGAAGGTCAGTGTCGATGCAGCGCTGGCAGCAGAACGGTTCTCCGGAGCATTGGACGGCGGCGGGCAATCGGATGTGGTCGCGAGCCTTGCGTTGATCGTCGGGGCCGGGGTGGAAAGACGGGGCAATGAAATCCGCCTGGTTCCTGGCCGCTAGCATCGTTGCCGCCGCCGGGCTGGTTCCCGCTGCGTCGGCCCAGGAGGCGCGCCAGATCGTCATTGCTGATGGCACGCTGGCGGAAGCCATTGCTTCCTTGTCACGCCAGACCGGAATGTCGATTGGCGCTCTTGGCCCCTTGCCCGCGATCCGGGTCAAGGGGTTTGCCGCGCGGCTGACCGTGGAACAGGCGCTACGCCGGCTCCTGCAAGGCTCGGGATATATTGCCCGCCCGGTGGCCAGGCGTGCTTACCGGATCGAGCGTGCCCCACTTCCCCCGCAGCCGCGACCGGCAAGGCCTGCCCCGCGCCCGCAGCCACTGCCGCCGCCAATGGACGACGTGGTTCAGCCCTATATCCTGGTCACCGCTACCAAGCGCGAGGCGGACGGCTTCGAGTTGCCCTACTCGATCAGCACCATTCTGCCCGGTGATCTCGCCGGAACTGCCGGTCATGTCAGCACCGGCACGATCGTGGCCTTCGCCAACGGCATCAACAAGACCAACATGGGTCCGGGCCGCAACCGGCTGTTCATTCGCGGGGTGGCGGACCGTCCGTTCAATGGTCCGAGCCAGTCGACGGTAGCCCTGCTGCTGGGGGATGCGCGGATCAACTTTGATGCACCCGATCCCCATCTGTCGATGGTCGATGTTGCCCGGGTCGAAGTCCTCAAGGGACCGCAGGGGCCGCTATATGGCACGGGCGTGCTGGGCGGTATCTATCGCATGGTGCCGCGCGCGCCCGATCCACGCGCGGCCAGCGTGCAACTGGGCAGCGGCGTGGGGACGACCAGCGGCGGCGGAACCAGCCATGCTTCCGATCTAATCGCCAACCTGCCGCTGACCGATACGCTCGCCTTGCGGGCCGTGGGCTATCACGAGCGTACCGGCGGCTGGATCGATGATCCCGTCGGCGGACGCGAAAATATCAACGCGGCGAACACCACCGGCGCGCGGCTGGCATTGCAGTGGACACCGGCGGATTGGACGATCGGACTGAGCGGAGCTGGCCAGCGGCTCAGGGCCAACGATAGCCAATATGCCACGGGCGCCGCCGGCTATGCCCGCCACACCCGGGTGACCGAGCCGCACGGCGGCGATTTTGCGGCCGTGCAGGGTGCGGCCGAGCGCAAATTTGCGGACGTCACCTTGCGCATGACCAGCGCCTACATCCGCCATGACTTCACGAACCAGTTCGATGCGAGCGATGGCGAAGCGCTGAAGGTCTACCAGGAAGAGCGTGAGCACAGTCTGATCAGTCAGGAACTGCGGTTGACGGAGAGCGTCGGCAGGTTCCAGTGGCTGCTTGGCTTGAACCACCTGACTGCCGACTCGGAACTGGACTGGGGAGTGGGCCCAGACCCGGCAGCCGTGGATAGCGATGATGCCTATCTCAAGCGCCACCGTGAACTCGCGCTGTTCGGCGATGCCAGTCTGGAACTCGCGCCCGGGCTAACCGCCTCGGGTGGCCTGCGGCTGTATCATTCGCGCACCGAGGAATTTGAACGGTTTGATGAGGGCAAGCGTCATATCGAGGCAACTGGTCTCACACCCAGCGCATCGTTGGCCTGGAAGCCCAATCCGGCGACGATAGCCTGGCTGCGCTATTCATCGGCACAGCGCCCGGGCGGGCTCAATCCATCGGCTGAAAGCGAGCCGCTCGCCTTTGCGGCTGACAAACTGCAAAGCCTTGAGCTTGGCGCGCGGGTGCGGCGGTTGAATAACCGGCTCACTGTGGAAGCCAACCTGTTTGCCCTGACCTGGACCGACATTCAGTCCGACATCCTGCTCTCCTCCGGATTGATCGGCACAGCCAATTTCGGACGGGCGCACAATTTCGGCGCGGAACTGCTGATCAACTGGCGCAGCACAGCACTGGCGACAGAAGCGGGCGCGACCTACCAGCATGGCGACATTTATGCCGAAAACTCGGTCTTCGGACGGGTAGACGATGCACACCTGCCCGCGATCCCGCGGTTCAAGGCTCACGCCCGGCTTGCCGCGCCGCTGCTGAGCCGGGGAGAGACCAGCCTGCGCCTGGGCGGAGCAGTCCAATATATCGACGAGACCCGTTTGAGCTTCGATCCTGCGCTGAACCGCCGGACCGAGCGCCATTCGGTGCTCGGCGCGTTCCTTCAGCTCGACCGTGGCCGCTGGCGCTGGACACTGAGCGGCGAAAACCTGGCCAACAGCCGGGCGGACACCTTCGGGTTTGGCAATCCCTTTTCGATCCGACGCGAGCCACAACGCACGCCGCTGCGCCCCCGCACTGTGATGCTGCGGATCGAGTGGCACGACTGAGCAGAAATTTTTTTCGAGCGGGCTGGGGTGCCCAACGCCCCACTTCGTCTTGTTCATGAAGGCCGCGATGGCCTCCGTGAAATCAGATGAAAGGAACCCCCCAATGTCGTCCCACAATTCCGCTTCTTCCTACGTGTTCAACTTCGGCGCCGATAACACTGTGCTCTCGGTCGCCAAGATTGACAGCCGCGGCCGCCTGCGCAGCGAGCGGATCGACGCCGATGAAACCTATTCGGTGGTCGACGGCTATGTCATCAAGGAAGAAGTCAGCCGTTATGGCCAGGTCGAATGGTCAGTCTATGCCGACGGCAACGGCGACGGTCGCTTTGCTGAAGTCGCCGAAGGCAAGGGGGCGATGGATTACCTCAGCCTGACCCAAAGCCTCGACCAGCTTGGCCCGAATGCGGAAACGCTGGGCTTCAAGCTGGAACTGGGCCGTGAGAACAAGGTGTTCACCTTTGACGCTGCCGGTGCCGTCACCGCGGTTGGTGAAGTGGGTCGCTATGGCCAGATCAAGGCCGAACGGATCGACTTCAACGAAACCTATGAGATGGTCGGCGACTTCGTGGTGAAGACCGAAACCTCGCGCTACGGCCAGACCGAATGGTCGGTCTATGCTGATGGTGATGGCGACAACCGCTGGGCCGAAATCGCCCAAGGTCATGGTCCGGTTAGCGCCGAGCTGCTGGCCCAGCTGATCCCGGCCAACTTCGCCACCTTTGGCTGATACTGAAAAGACCCGGCTTGGGGGTGGCAATGTTGTTGCCACCCCTTTGCATAACGCTTGCTGATGATCACCTAAGGAATGGATCAGGAGCAGGTCATGCGCGCGTCAGATCGGCTCCATGCTGTCTCCGCGCATCTCGAACGCGGCGCCCCCCCGCCAGCCGTCATCGGGGCAAACTCGGTGCTCATTGGATCGCCTCCTTCCGGCGAATTGGCGTGACCTCGGCCCCCGCTCCGCTGCCACTCGAACAGTAAATCGCCCAATCGGCCATAAGCCGCCGGCGTTTCTCGAACAGGTCGCCGCGCCGGTAAGCAGCTTCGGCCTTGTTACCGATGGTGTGCGCCAGCGCCATTTCGCAGACTTCGTGGCTGTAGCCCGTGCACTCCGCCGCCCAATCTCGGAAGCCCGAGCGGAACCCATGCACGGTCACGTCGAGGTCCATCCGGCGTAGCAGCATCGCCATCGCCATTCCCGACAGCTTGCCGCCGTTGTTGGCCGGGAACAGCCACTCCTTGCCGAATGGCTGGGCCGCTGCGAGGATTTCCAGCGCACGGGTGGATAGGGGCACGCGGTGCTCCTTACCGGCCTTCATGCGCTCGCCCGGGATCGTCCAGACGGCTTTATCCAGATCGACCTCGCTCCACTTTGCGCCGAGCACTTCATTCGTGCGTGAGGCGGTGAGGATCGTGAACTCCAACGCCAAGGCAGCCAGCGCCTTTCGCGCGCGCAGGTCAGCGAGGAACGCGGGGATCGCTTCGTAAGGCATGGCCTTGTGGCGGCCCCGCTGTAGCTTGGCCCGCGCCGGGAGGATTTGCTGGATATGCCCACGCCAGCGCGCCGGGTTCTCGCCCTCGCGATAGCCGCGTGCCTTGGCTGCATCGAGTACGGTTTCGATACGGCCCCGCACTCGGCTCGCCGTTTCCGGCTTTGCCTGCCAGAGCGGTTCCAAGATTTGCAGGACATGGGCGGTCGCAACTTCGCCAACCGGCAAATCACCGATCACGGGGTAAACGTAGGTGTTCAGCGTGTTCTTCCACTGCTGACGGTGCTTGGCATTGCGCCAGCTTGCCTCGTTCGCGGCGATGTAAGTCTCTGCCACCGCCTTGAACGTCACCCCGGAAACTCTCGCCGCCTGCGCAGCGGCGAGCACTGCGGCTGCTTCGCGCTCGCGCTCCTCGATCGGATCGACCCCGGCCTTGACCTTAAGGCGGAGCGCTGCGGCGAGATCGCGCGCATCGGCGAGCGTTATCCCACCGGCACCAGCCGGGCCGAGCCCAACATCGCGCGCCTTACCCTTGAGCATGAAGCGGAAGACCCACGAGCGCGCCCCACTCTCCTTGACCAGCAGGTAGAGCCCGCCGCCGTCGGCATGGCGACCGGGAGGCGCACTCTGCACGCCTTTGGCTGTGAGCGCATTGCTGACCTTGCGAGGCATGGCGTCGTCTCCGTTCCCTAAAACGCTCCCCTATAGTACGCCGGTTTTAGGGGAACGCAAGGAAACATACGCGATACGCAATTCAGAGCAGTGAGCGCTCTATGCCTAGTGTTTAAACGGTTTCATGGGTTTCAGGTGGACTGCCGCGACACACAATTAGGCGGACTCCGTCTCCGCCACTTTGTTTATGCAAGCTTCCCTCACGGGGACACTGCGGCCGGTTCAAAAGTATCGTAGCCTCCACTCAAAAAACCGCGCTTCTCGTCACCGAGACCGCGTTTGTCAGGCCGCGTGCCGCCGCATGGGTGCCGGACGAACCGGCGATGGCGAGGCCCCGAATACTTCCCAAGTCGACTTCAAATACTTGACCATCTGGTCGAATGCCTCGGGCTGCAATTCGATGAAGGTCCGGCGCTTGTCCTTGGGATCGGACTTCCGCTTCACCCAGCCGGCCTTGATCAGTTGGTTTACGTGACGAAGGGCCGTGCTCAGTGGTACTTGAGCCGCGGCACAAGCACTCGAAGTTGCAACGCGCTCGCCCTTCAAGCCAGCCACAGTCAAGTCAAGCAGGATGCCCCAGGCCGCCTCGCAAAGCAGGTCTTCCGCGACAAAATTGCCCCGGGTTTGCCAACTCTTCAGTATCTTTGATCCCAGGTCATGGAGATCCGCATATGAGGGATCGCTTGCCGCGCAGGCCGAACCCCCACGCGTTACATTGCCTTGCGCCCTGCCCTCCGGAAGCAACTCGGCAGCCCTGCATTGGTGGGCCAGTTGGGTCCAGCGCGATGAAGCACGACGCAGGCAATTTGACAGCTCGTCGACCGAAAAGGGCTTTTGCAGCAGATCCGACGCACCCGAGCGCATCACCTCGACCGTAAGGTCAGACGAATCGTCTCCAATCGCAACCGAGACCAGCGGACGTGAAATCGCGAAGCGATCCGATATTTCGCTCAGCAGAAAGACGCCATCAAGCGTTTCCATCCGCAATTGTACCAAGGCAATGCCGACAGTGCTGTCTGCGGCGATCAGGCGCAATGCACTTAGTGCATCCGGTGCCGTGACGCAGGAATAGCCCAGGCTCTGGATCAGCTCCTTATGCTCCTCGCGCGATTGATCGTTGTTCTCGACGACCAGCACCCGGGCAGAGCCAGACAATCCAAGCGCAATCGATTGCATCGCAGAATCTTGATGCGACGAAGGAAAGTTGATGCAGGCAGGAATGTTCACGAAATTGCTCCTCGGCTTGGCAGCCAATTCGCAGTTTTCGTGCCAGTTTTATTTTCCTTATGATTGTCAGTAGCTTAGTTGAATTTTTCAAATCCCTGACCGGTATACCAGGATGGTTTTTCGCAAAGTGCTTCGCAATTTGAGACCTGTTTTGCGGCTATCGCTCGCCATCGATCAGATGGCGTTTACGGTAGATAGTGGAAAGGCTGATCCCCAGCACATGGGCTGCCACCGCAAGATTTCCATCCGCAGCCTCAATTGCAGCTTCGATGGCAATCCGTTCAATTTCGGCCAGCGTTCTTCCGGCCAAGGCATGCGCAAGACTATCCGCCGAACCCGGCTCAACCATGGTCATGGCAGGATAGGCTGGTTCCGATCCAGCCCCGCATGCTGATGGCGCTGGGTCCGCAACGGGAATTGCGGAAATCGGCAGATCGGGGCCATTGTTCAATAGGACAGCTCGCAACATGACATTCTGCAATTCACGGACATTCCCTGGCCATGAATACCGCTCCAGCGCGGCGTAATGGTCAGCGGTCAGCGGTGAGAATGTCTTGCCCACTTCGTCGCTAAAGCGCGCCAGAAAGGCATCCGCCAACAGGCGGATGTCCGAGCCTCTTTGCCGCAGGGGCGGCATTTCAAGCGGAATGACCGCGAGACGGTAATAGAGGTCTTCCCGAAAGCGGCCTTCGGCTACCTCCTGGAGAGGGTTGCGATTGGTCGCACAAACGATGCGGACGTCGACCTTTTCCAACCGATCGGAACCAAGCCGCTGTATGGTTCCGGTTTGCAGGAAACGCAGAAGCTTTACCTGCAACTGCAAGGGCATTTCGCACACTTCGTCTAGGAATAGCGTACCCTTGTCAGCCGCCTGCGCAGCACCGATACGGCTTTCGGTCGCGCCGGTGAATGCCCCTTTCATGTGACCGAAGATTTCCGATTCAAGCAAATTGTCCGGAATCGCGCCACAGTTGATGGCGATGAAAGGACCGTCACTTCGTCCGCTCTGGTGGTGGATGGTCTCAGCACAAACTTCCTTGCCCGTTCCCGTTTCACCAGTGATCATCATAGTCGCACGGCTGTCGGCGACGAGACCGATCTGCCGATAGATCTCGAGCATTTGCGATGACTGCCCGATGAAACCCGCAAACTGGTGACCACCGGGCTTCTTGGCATTGCCTGCCGTGTTGCTCTTTACGGCTACGCGCGTGGTTACCGCGCTATCGACAGCAGCGACCAGCCGTGCCTCGGACAGCGGCTTAACAAGATAGTCGAAAGCACCCAGCCGCATCGCGGCGATGGCCCGAGCAAGCGACGCATCGGCCGTGATGACAATGACCGGAAAGCGCTCAAGCCATTCAGGGTGGTTGCGCAGGACATCCAGCCCGTCAGCATCGGGCAGCTGGAGGTCGAGCAGGATCGCCGCAAAATCACCCCCGCACTTGAGATTGGCCAGCGCCTCGGCCGCCGTCGGGGCAATGACCGCCTGATAACCGGCTTTTTCAAGCTGTGCCGCATAGGCAATCGAGAGGGTTTGCAAGTCCTCTACGATCAGGATGCGTTTCATCGCAGCAGTCCGCGCCATATTCTATTCACCCTCCAGTCTGCTGCGCAGTTCACCAAGGGTCGCATCCAAGGCATTGCACGCCTGATCCGTGAGCGCCGCAAGGGCGACGTAATCCCGCTCTCCCGTCGCGTGGACCTCGCGTAAGGCGTCATCAAGTTGCCTCGCAGCCTCTTCGCAAAGATTGGCTCCCGCGCCGCCCGCGCCGCCCTTCAACGAATGCGCCAGGGACTTGAGCCGAACCCAATCCTCAGCCGCGCAGGCCGCCTGGGCATCTGCCTGCCAGGTGCGAAAATCGTCAGCGAAAGCGCGGAGCACGCGAAGCAGGATAGCTCCATCCCCACCAAAGCGCTCAAGCGTGGTAGCCAGGTCAAAATTTTTCATTCTCTCCGGCAAGGCCGTCCCCGGCGGGCTTGCCGGTACTGCCGCAACACTGGTGTTTGCCGGTTGCGTGTTTTCTGGCAACCAGCGCAAAAGCGTTGTCGCCAGCCGCTGCGGATCGATTGGCTTGCTCAGGAAATCATTCATTCCGGCGGCAGCGACCTGCCTGCGGTCCTCGGGAAAAGCGGCAGCCGTCAGCGCGATGATCGGCAATTTCTCACCCCATCGGCCGGCCCGGATCGCCCGGGTGGCATCCAGTCCATTCATCACCGGCATATGCACATCCATCAGAACCAGAGCATAGTCCTGGTGCTCGAGCAGTTCGAGGGCCTCCTGCCCGTTACCTGCGACATCGACCAGCATCCCCATTTGGGTGAGCATCGCTACTGCCACCTCCTGGTTGGTCCGATTGTCTTCAACCAGCAAAAGCCGCGCCCCGCGAACCGACTGCATTCGTTCAGCCACGGGTCGATTGTCGGCATCCAGCACGGCACCGGTGCGCGCGGTGAAACCCTTGCGCTGCAAGTCGGCGATGACGTTCTCAAACTGGGTGGCAGTTGTCGGCTTGGACAGGATTGCATCGGGTAGCAGCTTGTGCTGGGCCGCAGCCCGGTTCAAATCCCCGCGATCATAGGCGGTTACCATAAGGATCGTCGGCACTCGGTTGAGCACACCTGCTGTGGTTGCTTTATGGAGCTCATCCAGCAGCCACAGGCCATCGCCGTCAGGCAGCTTCCAGTCCAGTATCAGCAAGGTAAACGGGTTACTCGTCCCGGCTGCTGCAATGATCTGTTCAAGCGCAGCTCCGCCGCTTGGAGCCACCGCGCCCTCAAAGCCCCACCCATCAAGATAACCAAGCAGGACCCGCTGCGCATCGGCATTATCCTCGACAATCAGGACATGCTCGCGCTGCAAGGGCTGGGCACGGCCCGCCATGCCATCGGCGAGCGGCTTTAGCGGGATTTCAAACCAGAACGTGCTGCCAACTCCCGGCTGGCTCTCTACCCCGATCGTTCCGTCCATTGCCACTGCCAGCTGGCGGCAGATCGACAGACCCAAGCCGCTGCCACCGTGGGTGCGCGTCAATGTCTGGTCCGCCTGGACAAAGGGCTGAAACAGGCGGCGCGCCTGCTCTTCGGTCAATCCGCTGCCGGTGTCGCGCACTTCAAAACGGACAAGGTCGCGCTCGTCCTTCTTACCGACCAGTGACGCGGTTACGAGGACACTGCCCCGATCGGTGAACTTGATCGCATTATCGACGAAATTGTTCAGGATCTGGCGAATACGAAGGGCATCACCCCAATAATGCCCGGCAAGGTCATGACCGCATTCCAACACCAGCTCGATGCCCTTGCCGCTGGCAGCAACCGCGAACAGCTCACCGACCTGGCCTAGCAGGTCCTCGACCTGAAGGTCCTCGGGAATAATCTCGAGCGCGTTGGCGTTAAGGCGAGAAAAGTCGAGGATGTCGTTCAGGATGCGCAGCAAGGCGCGGGCCGCGTTGTGCACGCTGGAAAAGTGGCCACGCTGGGCCTCGTCCAGCTGGGTCTGGCCCAGCACTTCCAGCATGCCCAGGATCGCGTTCATTGGCGTGCGCAATTCATGGCTGATATTAGCCAGGAACTGGTCCTTTGCCGCATTGGCGCTTTCGGCCTCGATCCGGGCCGCTATCAGGTCGGATTGCAGCTTCAGGCGCTTGGTAACATTGCGGCAAATACCAAGCATGCCAATCGCAGCACCATCTTCGCCATAGCGAATGACCGAATAGGATTCGATGTTACGTACTTCACCATCGGGACACTGAACCCGGTAAGTCCTTTCCCACGCCTTGTTAGCAGCGCGCGCTTCCGAAACCGATCGATCGGTCTCTTCGCGGTCCTCGGCGTGGAGTGTCTTTTTCCAATAGTTGTAGGATGCCCTTGTCCCGTTAGCCCCATCTTCAGGGCGCCCGAAGAGATCGAACATCCTGGCATCCCAATGCACTGAATTATCAGAGAAATCCCAGTACCAGATGCCGATCTTCGCTGCCTCGGTTGCCAAATGAAGCTGCGCCAAAAGTTCATCGAGCTGAAGCTTTTGCTCATATTCCAGCGTAATGTCCTCGGCCATCAGGATGTGGCGCTCGAATTGCCCGTCATTGGTCAGGACGATGGGTGATAAAGTCAGCCGGGTCCAAATTTCGGCGCCGTTGGGCCGCTCGTAATGAACCGTGGTCTGAACTGTACCGCCTTCCTCCGCCGCTCCCTGGATCCATTGGCAGGCTGCAAGGAAGGCATCTGGATCGCCAAAGAATTCAGCAAATTTTACGTTGGCCTGTTCAGTCCGTTTTTCTGCCGGATAGACCAGTGCCATGCCAAGCGGGTTCTGATCGAAAATGGTGCGGAAACTTTGGCTTGCCGATAGCGCGCTCTCACGTGCTTCGGCCAGCTCAATCTCTCGCCGCTCGGCCCGCTCTTGTAATTCGCGGTTAAGCCCCCTGATCCGGGTCTGGGTTTGAATGCTCAGGTGGACTGCAAGACCGGCCAGCAACGAAAGGACCGCCCCGAGCCCGGCAATCACCGGCCATGGCGTGAATTGCAGGCTATCCTCAAACCCGGCCTTTGCCCGCAGCTTCATCTGCCATGTCCGGCCCAGCATCTGAATGGTTTCGATGTGAACCAATCCGTGATCGGCCAAAGTCGATCCGGAGGAATAGAACGGAATTGGCGCAGCCGGATCGGTGACGTCCGTCAGATCGATATCGACCTGATCGCGCGGCCATCTGAAGAGAGCCATGCGCTCCTTCACGATGACCGGCATGATTGCCGCACCTCGAACCATTTGGATCCGCCCGGCCTCGCTAGGCGGAGGCGGTCCGTCGTAAATAGGCAATAATGCGAGAAAACCGGTTTGGTCAGAACCTACATTCTGGACGAGATTGATAGGAGCGGAAAGTTGGGCTTCGGCCTGCCGGACGGTCCGCTCAACTGCATTCGCGCGGCGCGGTTCGGAAGCAAGGTCCAGACCAATGGCGCTGGCATTAATCTCATACGGTTCCAGCGTTAGGACGATGAACTTGTCCCCAGCATGCTGGCTAAAACCCCAGAACCTGCTGATCCTCCAGCCATCGCGGCGAAGTTTCGCCAATGCCTGCTTTTCAGTTCCTGCTGGAACCCGCACGACGAGCCCCAGCCCGCGCGTTCCGCCAAATTCCTCGCCGATATTACGAGAAATCGCATAATTGCGAAATTGCTCGGGCCGGAGGTCGCTTAGCCGGCCAGTCGCCAGGACCATCCCACGCGTTCCGCGGATACCATTCTCGGGAACGAGAAACGGACCGATGCGAAAGCGGATATCGTCCGCGACTTTGGCAAAGAACCGTTCGCGGACATTCTGCTGCTCTGACGCGATCAAGGCGCAGAGCGAGGCCGTCATCATGAATCCAACCAGAATGGTCAGCAAAACCCGCGCAAGGTGCCCCGGATCGAACTGATCACGGGATGGAAAGCGCATAGGTCTCGTCATCCAAACCCCCCGGTTCGGCAATACGCGTCCCGCCATCACCAATACACAACCAATTTGGATTTCAAAACTACAACATTGATCGTAAGCGGCGAAAAAAGCAGTGGTACGTCGCTCTTATCGCTCCAGCCAATCAGTGTAATTGAGCAATCCCGTTGGGCGGGTAGGCCTCCTCTTCTTAATTCAAGTTGCATCTGGCCTTTATCCAGATCGCAACAGGAAGAGAGCCCAAAGATGAAATTCCGTAACATTGCCATTGTCGCGCTGATGGCCGCGACTTCGCCGGTGGTGCTGGCGACCGCCGCACACGCTGAAGCCACTGCCCCGGCTACTACCGAATGGTGGCCCAAGAATGTCGACCTCAGCTCGCTGCGCCAGCACGAAGCGCAAGCCAACCCCTATGGCGCCGATTTCGACTATGCGAAGGAATTCGCCTCGCTCGATCTCGATGCGGTCAAGGCTGACATCCGCAAGGTGCTGACCACTTCGCAGCCGTGGTGGCCGGCCGACTATGGCCATTACGGTCCGTTCTTCATCCGCATGGCTTGGCATAGCGCCGGGACCTATCGTCAGGCTGACGGCCGCGGTGGTTCGGACGGCGGCGAAATGCGCTTTGACCCGCTCAATTCCTGGCCCGACAACGTCAACCTCGACAAGGCCCGCCGCCTGGTCTGGCCGATCAAGCAGAAGTACGGCCGCAAGCTGTCGTGGGGCGACCTGATGATCCTCGCCGGCAACGTCGCGATGGAAGACATGGGCTTCAAGACCATCGGCTTTGCCGGTGGCCGCGTCGATGCATGGCAGCCGGACCTGGTCTTCT
>CAZNBX010000010.1:0-19765 GCA_964571305.1 uncultured Novosphingobium sp. | reverse complement strand
GGGGCGCAGTGAAGCCCGCTGTTGCTGCCGCTCCGGCTGCTAAGCCCGCTGCTGCCGCTCCGGTTGCTGCCAAGAAGTAAGTACGCCAGGCCGGCGCCGCTAACCCGGCGCCGGTTCCTAAGCCGGACCGGCAGGCCTGCCTGACCAGTCCGCACCAATTGCAAGGATAGGAACTAGCCCATGGCTATTTCGATGGGAGGCGGCGGCGAGGAAAAGCCGATGTCGGATATCAACACCACGCCCCTGGTGGACGTGATGCTGGTTCTGCTCATCATCTTCCTCATCGCGGTCCCGGTTGCGATCCAGACGATCCAAAAGCTCAAGATTCCGGTGCTTGCCACCCAGGAATCGAAGGACAAGGTCGAAAATCTCCTGCTTACCGTCAGCACCACTGATAATGCTGGCCGTAGCGCAGGCGACCCGGGCTTCGAAGGAGCCTCGCTGGGTGGCGAATGCCGGATCTACTTTAACAACATCACACCGGTGGACTCCACCGAGCTCCAGAAAGCTGCCTACAAGCGTCTCGATTCGATCGTGAAGCGCGCAGGCGGACCGGAAGCGCTCAAGGACAATCCCGATCTGATCCCGCAGGTCCACATCCGTGGTGACGTGTCTGCCCCGTGGCGTTGCATCGCTGGTGCGATCTACAACGTCCAGCTGGCCGGTTACCCGACTGTCGGCTTCATTTCGACCCCGGTCGATCCGAACGGCTAAGGCCGCAGCGGATCTGAACGAAAACTTTCAGGAGTAACCACCATGGCAATGTCAGGCGGCAAGGACGATGGCGAGCCGATGATGGAAATGAACACGACGCCGTTGATCGACGTCATGCTCGTTCTCCTCATCATGTTCATCATCACCATCCCCGTGGCCACCCACGCCGTGAACATCGACCTTCCCAACCCGGCAGCTCCGCCGCCGGATGTCATCATCAAGCGTGACAAGAACAAGGTCGTGGTCATGCCGAACAACACCATCCTCTGGAATGGCAGTCCGGTAACGGTCAACCAGCTGACGTCGCTGCTGCAGTCGACGCTGGCGATCAAGCCCGAGCCGGAACTCCAGTTCCAGCCCGACGCCCAGGCCCCTTATGACACCAGCCTTCAAGTGCTGAACATCATCAAGGGTTCCGGCGTTACGGCGTTCGGCTTCGTCGGTAACGAACAGTATGCCGGTTTCGGCAAGGACCCCAAGGAGCCGCCGCTCCAGGGTCTGGACTGATCAGGTTCACGAACCAACGGAACAAGGGGCGGAGCGATCCGCCCCTTTTCTTTTGCGCGGTGCAGACGCGCGCCGAGCCAGCGGGAAGCCTAGTCCCCTTCCGGCTCCACCACCGGATCGCTGCGCATCGCCCGCGCGGCAATGCTCTCGGCCTCGATCAGCAATTCGTCGTCGGCACTGCCCTGCGGCAGGCTTTCCCGGCCGATCATCACCAGCAAGGGCACGGCGAGCGGACTAACCCTATCCAGCAAGACGTGCCGGACTTCGCGCGCCGCCCGGTCCAGGACCCCAGCCAGACGCCCAATGTCCGTCATCCGCGCCCGGGCGTCGGCCCAGGCTGCCTCCAACAAGACGTGATCGGGTTCATGCTTGCGCAGGACGTCATAGATCAGGTCGGTCGAGAAGGTGACCTGTCGTCCGCTCTTGCGCTTGCCCGGTTGCTGACGCTCAACCAGCCCTGAAATCACGGCCACTTCGCGAAAGGCGCGGCGCAGCAGGTAGCTGTCCTGAACCCAATCGACGAATTCATCGGCAAGGATATCTGGCGAGAGCAATTCCACCGGATCGCGCACCGCGCGCAGGCTCCAGACCGCCAGCGCATAATCGTTCGCGACAAATCCCAGCGGCGAGAGCCCACGCTCTTCCATCCGCCGCGTGATCAGCATGCCCAGCGACTGGTGGGCCGGCCAGCCTTCAAAGCAATAGAACACGGTATAGTGCCGCCCCTCGTGCGGGAAGCTTTCCACCAGCAACCGGCCCGGTGCGGGAAGTTCGGAACGATAGTCCTGCACCTCCAGCCACTCACGCACATCGTCCGGAAACCGCGCCCAACCCACGCGATCATCGAGCAGGGCCTGGACCCGACTGGCGAGATGCGTCGTCAACGCAAGGCGCTGCCCCATGTAGCTTGGGATCTGGCCCGCCTCTTTCGCCGCACGCACGATCAGCTCGCTCTCGCGCATGGCCTCGACTTCCAGGTCCAGCCCGGCAAAGCGGATCGTGTCTCCAGGACGCAAGGCGGCGGAGAAGCTCTCTTCGACCCGGCCCAGCGAGCGGCCATTGCGAAAGCGCACGTCGACCATTTCGCTGTCGACGATGATCCCGGCATTCAGCCGAAACCGCGCCGCGTGTTCCGGGTGGGTGAGCCGCCACAATCCGTCGCGGCCAAGAACAATCCGCTGGAACCGGTCATAGGCGCGCAGCGAATAGCCGCCCGTCGCAACGAATTGCAGCACACGGTCAAACGCGGCGAGGTCGATCCAGTGATAGGGTTCGGCAGACTGGACCTCGCTTAGCAAATCCGCCGCGGCAAACGGTCCAGCACAAGCCCGGGCCATCACATGCTGGGCCAGGACATCGAGTGCGCCGGGGCGAAACGCTTCGCCGTCGCGCTGCCCTTCCTCGACCGCCTGCTGGGCGGCCATCGCCTCGAGAAACTCAAAACGGTTGCCGGGGACCAGCAAGGCCCGGCTCGCCTGGTCGAGGCGGTGATTGGCCCGCCCGATCCGCTGGAGCAGGCGCGAGGATCCCTTCGGCGCACCCATCTGCACGACGAGGTCGATATCGCCCCAGTCCACCCCGAGGTCGAGACTGGCCGTGCAGACCAGCGCCCGCAGCTCGCCGCGCGCCATGGCCCCCTCGACCTTGCGCCGCGCTTCCTTTGACAGCGATCCATGGTGGATGCCGATGGGCAGCACGTCCTCGTTCACGTCCCACAGCTGCTGAAAAATGAACTCGGCCAGAAACCGGGTATTGCAGAACACCAACGTGGTGCGGTTGGCCTTGATCTCCTGATAGAGCTGCGGAACCGCCCAGGCCGCGGCATGGCCACCCCAGGGCACCCGCGCTTCCTCGGGCAGCAGGATTGCAAGCTCGGGATCGGCGCCCTTCTCCCCCTCAACAATGGCAACCTTGCCGACATCGCCCACCGGGGCCAGCCAGCGGGCAAAGTCATCCGGATTGGCCAGGGTGGCCGAGAGACCAACCCGCTGTAGCCTTGGGGAAAGGGCTTGCAGCCGGGTCAAGGCAAGCGCCAGAAGGTCGCCGCGCTTGGTCGGGGCGAAGGCGTGAATTTCATCGATCACCACCCGCTGCAATCCGGAAAACAAGGTTTCGGCCTCCGGATAGGACAGCAGCAGAGACAGCGATTCGGGTGTAGTCAGCAGAACGTGGGGCGGCTTGGCGCGCTGCCGGGCCTTGCGCTCCGACGGGGTATCGCCGCTGCGCACCTCGACCCGCATGGGTAGGTCCAGGTCGGCCACTGGGGCCAGCAGGTTGCGCTGAACGTCGTGGGCAAGCGCCTTTAGCGGCGAGACGTAAAGCGTGTGCAGGCCTTCGGGTGGTGGCGCTCCGTTAAGGGCAGACGGGCAAAAGTCGGCAAGCGTGGGCAGGAAGCCGCCCAGGGTCTTCCCCGCCCCTGTATCGGCCACCAGCAAGGCGTGGCGGCCCTGCCTTGCCACCTCCAGCATCGCCGCCTGGTGCCGCCGCAAGCGCCAGCCACGGCCGGAAAACCACTGTTCAAGTTCGGGAGGAAGCGTCTGGGCCATGTTCCACGCAAGATGGGCGCGCTTGGCCAAGACGCCAAGCCCTTCCTTCATCGCGCGGTCAGTGCCACAAGAGGCCATGCACGCGCTCGACTATGCCGAACTGACCGCCCTCGGCCTGGCGCTTGCGCTGGGTCTCCTGATCGGCCTGCAGCGGGGCTGGGCTTCACGAGCCGGTGCCCCGGGGAGCCGCTTTGCCGGAATTCGCACCCATGCCCTGTTTGGCCTGGCGGGCGGCATTGCCGGAGCGATGCAGGCACGGGCGGCGGGAATGGCCACAGTGCTGCTCGCCGCCACCGCTATGCTGATCGTGATGGGGTACTGGCGCAGCACGACGAGCCGGACCTCTGTCAGCGGAACCGCCAGCCTCACCGGACTGATCACCCTGTCCTGCGGCTTCCTGGCAGGAAGCGGTGAATTCGCCCTGGCCAGTGCCCTGGCTGGTACGACAGTGCTGGTCCTGTCGCAGCGCAGCCGCCTGCATCACTGGCTCCGCCACATCGACGAAACCGAGATGATGGCGATTGCCCGGTTCGCGCTGATCGCGCTGGTTATCCTGCCGCTGCTCCCTAACGATCCGCTGGGGCCTTACGGTGCATGGAAGCCGCGGCAGTTGTGGCTGGTCGTGGTGATGGTCTCGGGCTTTTCCTTTGCCGGTTACGCGGCGGTGAAGCTCCTCGGGCCGGCGCGCGGGATCCTTGCCACCTCAGCGGCTGGATCGATGGTCTCGTCGACCGCCGTAACCGCCTCTTTGGCCAGCAAGCTGCGCGACAATGCCGGCAACGTCATGGTGCTGAACGCGGGGGTAGCCCTGGCCAGCGCGACAATGTTCCTGCGGGTCATGTTGCTGACCGGCGCCTTGGCCACATTTACCGCACCGCACTTCGCCATGATCGCCGCCCCTGGGATGGTAACGAGCCTGATCGCCTGCTGGCTGATCCTGCGTCGTCAGGAAGCGGGATCCCGGCAGGTCGAGGACGGGATGAAGCTACGCAATCCGTTCGACCTGGCACCGGCCGTCTTGCTGATGGTCCTGACCATGGCACTGACCCTGACCGCGCGCTGGGTGCTGGAGAAGTTCGGCAATGCCGGACTGGCCACGGTTCTTGCGATCTCCGGTTCGGTTGACGTCGATTCCGCGATCATCACCATGGGTAATCTGCCAAGCGGCACGCTCACCGCGCGCGTCGCCGCACTGGTCCTCGCCCTGCCAGTGACGCTCAACACCCTGTTCAAGACCGCGACGTTGGTATCGATAGCGGGCTGGCGCCGCTCCTGGCCGGGAGCGGCAGCGATGCTGGTCAGCCTGATGGCTGTTGGGGGCGGAGTGCTGCTGGTCGTTTAGTGACCAGCCTGCGGCCCGCGCTTTAGCCCGCTCGCCGCAAGCTGCGCGTCGATCTGTTCCATCAGGCAGTCGAGCCCGGCCTGGTCGCTGCTTTCGGCACGAGCCACCAGCACGTCTTGCGTGTTCGAGGCGCGCAACAGCCACCAACCATCGGCAGTCGAAACCCGCACGCCATCGGTTGCGTCGACATCTGCACCATCAGCGGACAGGCGCGCCTTGACCTCGTCGATCACCGCAAATTTGCGGCTTTCATCAACCTGGAAGCGCAGTTCCGGCGTATTGACCAGTTGCGGCATGGCCCAGCGCAGTTCGGTCACCGACTTGCCCAGGCGAGCGGAAGCGGCGATCAGGCGGACAGCGGCGTAGAGCGCGTCATCGAACCCGTAATACTGGTGGGCGAAGAAGACGTGGCCGCTCATCTCCCCGGCCAGCGGCGCGCCAATCTCCTTCATTTTGGATTTAATCAGGCTGTGTCCGGTTTTCCACATAAGCGGGCGTCCACCCAATTGAGAGACGCGCTCGAATAGAGCCCGGCTAGCCTTGACGTCGGCGATGATCGCGTACCCGGGCTCCATGCGAAGGAGGTCTTCGGCGTAGATCATGAGCAGTTGGTCGCCCCAAATCACCCTGCCCTGCCCGTCGATCGCCCCGATCCGGTCGCCATCGCCGTCGAAGGCAATTCCGAAATCGAGCTTCTTGTCCGCGACCAATGCCTTGAGGTCGGCCAGATTCTTTTCCTCGGTGGGATCCGGGTGATGGTTCGGGAACGTCCCATCCACCTCAGTGAAGAGCAGGTGATGTTCGCCAGGAAGATTCTGCGTCAGGAGTTCCAGAGCGGGGCCGGCGGCCCCGTTACCCGCGTCCCAACCGATCCGCAGGTTGCCCAAAGCAGCGCGGTCAATGCCGGCGAGCCCTTCGATCATCCGCTCAACATAGGCGTGGAGGACCTCGCGGCGCTCATGTCCACCCTTGCCCGTCGCCCAGTCACCGGCAGCAGCCATCCGGCCAAGCTGCTGGATGTCGTCGCCAAAGAACGGGCGACCCATGAATACCATCTTGAAGCCATTATAATTGGCGGGATTATGGCTGCCAGTTATCTGAATGCCGCCCTGCACATCTTCGGCTGAGGCTTCGGCATAATAAAGCATCGGCGTCGGGCCGAGGCCAATGCGAACAGCATCAAGGCCCGCGTCGTTGATCCCCCGGACCAGTGCTTCCTCCAGCATAGGCGAGCTGGTGCGGCCATCGTAGCCAACCGCAATCTTGCGTCCGCCAGCGCGTCCCAGCAGGGTCGCAAAGCCGCGGCCGATGGCATAGGCATCAGCCTCGCCCAGCGTTTCACCAATGATCCCGCGAATATCGTATTCGCGCAGGACGGTGGAGTGGAATTGGTGGCTCATGGTATCTCCTATTTGCCCCTCGCCAGGCGTGCCAGCAGCAGATCACGGGCGGCATTGGCCCGGTGCACTGCTTCGCTGCTGCCGCCCCGGTCGGGATGGACCCGGATCAAGAGGTTGCGATGGGCTTCGATGATGTCGTCGCGGCTTGCCGTCCGGCCAAGGCCAAGCAGGCTGCGCGCCGCATCCACTTCGCCGGTATCGGGCTTGCTCGCCAGATGCTGCCAGGGCCACCGTCCCGTCACCATGCGCAGCACCACGCTGGCGAGGATCAGGTAGATTAGCAGGCGGCCCATAGCGGCGCCCTATCAGACCGCGGCTGGCAGCGCCAGTTCGCCCGTGCGGCCGGGCATGGGCAGGCCAAGCGAGGCGATCAGGGAACGCAGTTCCTGGCGGGCGACCAGGTGACTGGTCCCAAGTTCACCCAAGTGCCCCTTGTCGAGCAGGGTGAGGCCCGATGGGAACAGCTCGCGATAGATCACGCGCTCGGACAGGCCGTTCGCAACCCGGAAGCCAACCCGTTTGGACAGCTCGGTCAGGGCCTGGTCAAGGCGGCGCATATTGCGCGCCTCGGTATGCTGGGTGCGGTTGCGCACGACCACCCAGTCCATCTCGCGGCGTCGTTCGGTAATCGTCGTCATGGCCCGCTTCTTGCGCGCCTCCCAAATCAGTTCGGCATAGAACGACAGGCGGCGGACCTTGAAGGTTTCGGCATCGACCTGCCCGATGAGATCGAAATCGACGAAGCTGTCATTCAGCGGGGTAACCAGGGTGTCAGCTTCGGTCGCGACATGGCGGGCGAAGGGGTCGTCGCGGCCCGGCGTATCGAAAATGATGAAGTCCATCCCCTCGGCCAGTTCGGCGGCCTGGGCATCAAGTTCCTCGACCGTCGTGCCGGTGAATACGCCGAAGCGCGCATTGGGCAGGGTGATATTCCGGCGACGCTCGGTCTCACTGCGGTTCTCGAGATAGCGGTGCAGGGTGCGCTGGCGCGGATCGAGATCGAGCGCGGCAACCCGCGCGCCTTGATAGGCGAGCGCGATCGCGGTGTGGACTGCCGTGGTCGACTTGCCGGTGCCGCCCTTCTCGTTGGCGTAGACGATCTTGTGGGGAGCATTGGGCAAGGACACGGCAGCAGTATCTTTCCGGTTGTTGTTGCGATTGCAACGGGTGCAGCGCTAGAGCGGCCAAGCCGTTCATATCTCAGGGGCCTGTCCGGGTGCAAACCGTTAGCCAGCTTGATCCACTACGCGATGCCGTTGCCGAGCTGAAGGCCGATGGGCCGCTTGCCCTGGTTCCCACCATGGGCGCCCTGCACGAAGGCCACCTGACCCTGGTCCGCGAGGCCCGTAAGCGCGCGGCACACGTGGCCGTGTCGATCTTCGTCAACCCGCGCCAGTTCGGCCCGAACGAAGACCTGGACAAGTACCCGCGCCAGCTGGCGGCAGATTCGGCTCTGCTGGAGGCCGAGGGCGTCAGCCTGTTGTGGGCGCCCACACCGGATGCGATGTATCCGCAAGGTTATGCCACCAACATTTCCGTCACCGGGGTCAGCGAGGGCCTATGCGGTGCTGCCCGCCCCGGCCACTTCGACGGCGTCGCGACAGTGGTGTGCAAGCTGTTCAACCAAGTCCGGCCCGACATGGCGCTGTTTGGCGAGAAGGATTGGCAGCAATTGGCGGTCATCCGGCGCATGGCCCGCGACCTTGATCTGGTTGCGCCAAGGGTCGACGCGATCATCGGCGTTCCGACCGTGCGCGAGAAGGATGGTTTGGCAATGTCCTCGCGCAACGCCTACCTTTCCGTCGAAGACCGCGCCCGTGCGGTTGCCCTGCCCAATGGCATGCGCGCCGCGATTGCGGCGGTGCGCGGTGGCTCCGCGATCAGCGATGCCTTGGCGGAACTGAGAGCGGGCCTTGTAAACGATGGCTTTTCACAGGTCGACTATGCCGAGATCTGCGACGCGGAAACGCTCGCTCCGCTAACCGAACTTGGCGACCGGCAGGCCCGATTGCTGGTTGCGGCGCGGATCGGTGGCACCCGCCTGATCGACAACATGGCAGTGTGACACGGCCAGCTGCATCAACGCAAAGCCACCTCACACCAGTCTGATCAGTCGGATCGCTCCATCACAAGCAGTGGACAACATTCGGACAAATCATATCCGCCACATTCATGGAATGTCATGTTGAAGCCATGCGGCGTGGCAGCGATAAGCTCCGTGCGACTGGGAAAGATGTAGATATCCTTGGATCCGCGATAAACATCGATTGTATCGATCTGAGCCAAAGGCCATCCGGTGGCGGTGGCCAAAGCCGTACGGTTGGGAAACATTGCATCAAAGCGGGCGCGGAGCCGGGCAGTGGCAATGGCCATATCGCCTTCTTCCACACGGTTCATGGCGAGCATCCATTTAAAGGCGCCGAAATTCAGTGACCTTGAACCGCTTGCTACGGCGGTAAGGTCGTCGATGCTGAAGGTCGGCGATGGACGTGCGAAGACCCGGCAGACAAATCGTCCCTCCGGTTCCAGCAGATCGGCGACCCGCTTCAGAAACCGCTCCAGCGCAGTACGCGAATCCAGGGCATTAAGGCTCCCGTCACCGACAACGGCGCGGTAATGACCATTAGGGACCGCAGCATCGAACCAGTCGGCGCAAATTGCACGCCGGGATGGCGTATCGCCCGGCCAGAGGCTTGCGATCATGCCACGACTACGATCGACCATGTCCAGTCGATCGAACTGGGCGGCCAGCTCCGGCGTCACGCCAAGCTGCAACACCGGGCGCAGACCAGGATCGGCCAAGGCCGCAATTGCCTCTGCGACTTCCTTGGTCGGACGAAGCGGTGCCGAAACCTTGTCCCAGTGCGGAGCGTAGCTATCCCAGTGACTCAAGAAACATCCCCCACGTCGAAACGGCACACGAATTCCTCGAACTTGCCGCCAGGTCCGACAGGCAAGCGATCCCGAAATTGGTTCACGTCGACAGCAAAGGGATGGCCTAGCGCCTCGCGCAGGATTTCGACCAACCGATTACTCGCGGTCCCATCGATATGGCTGTCGCTCGCCACCCTCAGTTCAAGCCGATCCAGGGCCGTCTGGAGCACTTGATACTGGCGGATCGGTGCAGCTTCGGCAAAGCGCTGAAATCCGACAAGCGGCCAATGGCGACGCCCATCTGGAAACCGCACCAGATTGCGTTCCCGTCCGACAATGCGTTGAAGCGTCGGCAGGCCAATTCCGCAGCCCGATGGGCTACCAGCCACGGCATAGTCCCCGATATCGTAACGGATCAGCGGCATGGCGAAATTAAGCAGGTCGGTGACGGTCACCCGGCCGACTTCACCCGCAGCCGCAGGAGAGCCATCGCCGCGCAGCACTTCGACATGCAACCCTTCGGCCATGACATGGTATTGACGGCAATCAGGGCATTGCAGGGCGATCGATCCGCACTCTTCTGATGAATAACCATCCTCTAAGGTCAAGCCACACACCGCCTTGAGCCGCGCGCGCAGGCCATCACTTACAGTCTCGCCAATCGTCTTGACGTGCTTCAAGCCGGGGGGAACGCCGCTGTTTTCCCAAACCTCGAGCAGCGCATCGAGATTGGACGGGTAAACCGCCAGTACATGCGGTGCAAATCGGGCAATTGCCTCGGCCTGTTCCGAAATATCCGTGGTAATCGGCAGAGCCATGGCCGGACCACTGCGATACAAGGTGTTGACCGGCATGCCCCAATCGGGACTGTCGATCCGCTTGTCAAAAGACGGGCGAATCAATGCCATTCGGCCGGCAAAGTCCCGGCCAAACCAGCGATGGTCGCGCAGATTCATCGCCATCAGCAAATCGCCGCAGACCCGGGTGCGGCGCACCACGACAGGTTGGCCGGTCGACCCTGATGTTTGCCGGGTGAACAATGGCAGATGGCTGGCGGGAACGACGCGCGCAAACAAACTGTCGCCCTGTTGCTGAACCTGCGCTCTGGTCAGCACGGGGATGCGGCGCAGCGCATCAAGGTCGCAGAGTTCATCCGTGGCCACGCCAGCCGCATCCAATCGCGCCAGAAAAGCGGGCGAATGCGCTGCGTGATGATGAACCAGCGCCCGTAACTGCAGTGACTGCCGAACCGCAATCGCATCGGGTGACAGCGTTTCGTTTGCCTGCAACTGATCCGCTAGAGCGGAGAGTTCGGCGGCGCGATCGCGTAGCATCGGTGGCCAGACGACCCCTTCCACCCCGCTGCGGATCATGCGTCCTGCCCTCTCTGACCGGATTGCCTGAGCTGACTGGCCCGCGCGGCTGCCGCCTGCGATGCGGCAATGTTGCCCAGCGCATGCTCGACCTTGGCCAGATTCTCAAACCATGCAGGATGGGTTCCCAGCAGCGTGACAGCATGGCGGATCGCATCGCGGGCTGGGCTTAACTGGCCAGCCTGGGCCTGC
The DNA here is from genome assembly GCA_964571305.1 of uncultured Novosphingobium sp. Taxonomy (GTDB): domain Bacteria; phylum Pseudomonadota; class Alphaproteobacteria; order Sphingomonadales; family Sphingomonadaceae; genus Novosphingobium. The sequence goes on along the minus strand of CAZNBX010000010.1, from coordinate 8,817 downwards.
GCCACGCCAAGGAAATGGTGGGCGGCAGCGTGGTTGGGCAGAGCCGCAATTACTTCGAGAAAGGCCTGGCTTGCCTGGGCCGCTTGTCCCAGCTTGAGCTTGTCCATCCCATCAAGGAAGCGCCCTGGTGGCAAGGATGGAAGTGGCAATGAAACTGGCATCGCAGGGACCTGCGCGAGCGCTGTTTCCAACGGGCCAAGGTAGGCTTCGTAGTTACGCCAGCGTGCTTTGCTGGTCGTGTAAACTGGTTGCCGCACTTGCCACGTACTTGCCGTTTTAACCGCCCGCTCGACTGACTGGAAGTCCAGCACAGACGGCTCCCACCCCAGGCCCAGGAACTCCACCATTCGCCGCGCCTGGGCCTCGGTATCGGTCACGGTCTCTTCATAGACGACTTCGAGGATACTTTCAGGGAAAAGGCCGTGCCAATGGGTCATGAGCCGCGCGTGATCGACCAGTTGTTCACCAATCCAGCCCAGATCGTAGGCAAAGCCCATCCCACCGAACTTGGCGGCATAGTCAGTGACATAGTTCGATACCGCAATGTCACGCGGCTCACGGCGGCAGCTGAGTATCCGGGCATTCGGGAACAACAGCTTGATCAGGCCGATGTGCTCGAAATTGTGAGGCAGCTTGTCGACGACAAACGCCGCGGCCCGATCCCGTTCGCGAAGTTGGCTCAGCCATTGATCGGCCAGTTGCCGCACGATCTCCGGCGTCAAATCAGCGACACAATCGGGATACGTAACGGTGCTGCCAAGCCTGTTCTCCCACAGGTTAAGCTTGGCAACCAGTTCACTGGACAGGCTCAATTCGCCAGCGCCGTGAACCTGGCTGTGTCCTGCCAGAATCTGTTCGGCCAGCGTCGTACCTGAGCGCGGCATGCCGACGATGAACACCGGGACGGTGGAAGGGTTGCCCCAACCCTGTCTCGACGCCATGAAATCAGCCGAGAACCGGGCAATAATCCGTTCAACCTCCGCGCGGTGCCTTTCCGGGCAATATTCCAGCAGCACGCGAACCGCTTCGTTGGCTTCGATAGCGATGGCGAATGCACGGTCGTATTGCTTGAGCTTATCGTAAGCCATCGACAGCAGAAACAGCAGGCTGGAACGGACCGGCCCTTCGAGGCCCGGCTGACGCGCCGCTTGTTCGATCTGATCAAGCACGACCGGGTCATCAGGCACTTCGCGAGCATGAATCAATTGTGTCCAGCCATGCAGCGGCGCAATGCCTCGCACCCTGCGAAATAACTCTAGCGCCTCCTCGACCCGGCCTGCTGTCAAAAGCAGATTGCCGAGCCCCGAAAGGGATGGAACGTGATCGGGCACATGGCGCAATGCTTCCCGCCAGGCCGCTTCGGCATCGGGCACCAGCTCATCTGTCGCCAACAAATGCGCCCTGGCTGACAAGGCAATTGCCACCGACTGCGGATCCCCGGCAGCTTCGGCCAGTTCAAGCGCGCGCGAAGCCGCCTTGCTGGCTGCAGGACCAACCCCGAAACGACTGTCGAGCACGGCGCGCTGACCCAGCAGCCCGATGTCATTGGGATTGATCTCCAACGCCTTGTCCAGCATGGCAAGCGCCTCTCCGATGCGGCCCCGGACCGAAGCGAGTTCACTCGCCATCAGGATCAGACTGATCTCTGCTGGGTGCGCCGCGATGGCGCGCCCCAGCAGTTCCGCCGCCGTCGAATGCCGCTGCGCCGTACCCAGCAGCATCACCCGCGCGCGCACCAAATCGATATCGGCGACCGCGTCGGGCAGCAATGCCAGCGCGTCATCGACCTGCCCCAAGGAGACCAGGGCTTCGGCCTGGGACAGCAAGTGAAGCGGCAGTCCCGTGGGCAGCAGTGGTTCGGCCTCAGCCAATCGCACCAACGCTGCTTCAGCCTGACCGGTAAGAGTCAATGCCCGGCCCAGGTTAAGCAAGCATGCGCCGCGATCCGACAGGGCAGGCGCCGCCGCCGCATGTTCCAGCGCGATCAGGGCATCGGCAGCACGCCCAAGGTGGAGCAAGGCCGCCCCCGCAAGGTTTGCCGCATCAGCGTCTTCCTGTCGCCAATCGAAGTCTAGAAGTTCACCCGCCCGCGGCCAATCGCCGACCTTGGCCGCCTGTTCAGCGGCCAAGGCGCGATCTCTCGGGCTAGAGGGCATCACAGCTTACAATCTAGCATGCGGAACACACATGGAGCAGCAGCTGAACTTCAATCGTGTCGCATCCTAGTGACATTATCCCAGCGTCGGGGGCGGACCGACTTCCGGCCAATGCACCGTGGTATTGCTGAACACAGTCATGAAGGTTGTGCTGCCCGTCCACGTAGCAATCGTGCGTTCGGTCGCCGATGCAGGGCCAGAAGAATGATAATCATACTTCAGTCTGACCCTGCCTGTGTCATCCTTGCTAACGAGGACGCCCAAGTGAGCATAGGGCTCCCGATTGAGCCACAACGCGGCAATACCCGTGTAGGAGAAATAGCTTCCACCTGACATCGTGCGACCGTTCCAATCAGTCAGATTGAAATCATGTTGATTCAAGTGGGTTGTAGCACCAGGGTTGTTCTGTCCGTAGTAAGCTTGCGGCATATCCTTAAGGAAGATTTCAATCTTATCATCCGCACCGAACCCGGTGATATCCAGAGGCCGATCCTCGGGCATGCCATAGAACTCTACGGTCACTGAATTCTTGGCGAAATCGACATATCCACGATCGCCAACGGTTGCGCTTTGCAGGATGTCATCGCCGCCAACGGAACCGTTCCAGCCATTGAACACGCCGTCGCCGCCATCGACGATATTGGGATAGCCTTCACCCAGGACGAACACCAATTGCGATGCAGGTGCCGCCGCACCAACCGAGACACTACCGTCCGACGCAAGGCTGATATTGCCAGCAAGATCGACCGCATAAAGCTTGTAGTCACCGTCAATCAGACCGGCGGTGTCCAGCGCCGTCGCAATGTTGGCGCCAGCGTTTATCTGTTCGTTGAACCTGTCGGTGGTCAGCGCCAGAATATCTGCTTCGCTGGTCACGGTTTCCGTCGAGAGAACGAGGTACAGCTTGCCCGCTTCGTCGCTGGAGCCCATGGGATCGCCAGCTGGCTTTCCAGGCACAGCAACTGTCTTCGAAACATAAATACTAGGATCGCCATTGCCATCCGTTCCGTTCCAGGTGAGCAAGAAATCACCCACATTGCCGGATGCAACAATTTCACCTAGCGAATCATAATTGTTGCCTGAGGCGTCAGAGGCATCGAAATGCATGACGGGACCATTCAAAGTGCCGTCTGCATTGAACTTCTGTACATAGACCGAACTATCTTGGGGGGACGCGGCGCCTTGATTGTATCCCGTCCATGCAACCGCATATTCGCCATTGCCGCCTAGCGCGATAACCTGGGGACCGCCATCCTTGAACTGTTGATCAGAAACGCCATCCAGCTTCACGGCGCTACCATGCTTCGTGCCGTCTGCATTAAACAACTGAACAAATATCGAACCGTCCGTATAAGCAACTGATCCGCCCATCCAAGCGACAACGTACATTCCCGATCCTCCAACCGCAGTTATAGTTGGATCCCGATCGTAAGAGTTTGCGGCAGAAGTACTGTCTAATATTTGCGTGGCACCCTGTGCTGTTCCGTCTGCAGAAAATTTCTGCACATAAGCAGCCGAGTTGGATAAGTCGTTACCAGAATAAGCCCACCACGTAATGGCGTAGGATCCGTCTTGTCCTAGGGCCACTATTCTAGCGTCTTGTTCGATAGAGGATTGATTGACGGCAAAGGATTCAAGTGCCTGCTTAGGGCCGGACGGCAGCCCATCAGCACCAAATTTTTGCACGAAGATACTGTAATCAGGGCCAAAACTGTCATGGCCATACCAAGTGACTATGAAAGAACCATCGCTGCCAACGGCAGCAATATCGGTAGGGAAGTCAATGCCATAGTCAGGTTCGGAGAGGCCATCTAGAGAAATAGCCGGTCCGACCAAAGTCCCGTCTGCTTGCACTTTTTGAACCCAAGCAGAGCTTGCATAGGGTTGAAAGGGCTTACTGTTCCCCTTCCAGGTAACGACGAAATCACCGTTCGCATTAAGAACAGATAGATCCCCGAAATAATCTTCCAAACCAGAAGTTGCACGGGGGCTATCAAATTTTAATTTGTCACCGCTCTTTGATCCATCTGCGTTAAAAATCTGAACGAATACACTGAGAGATGGATAGTTATCGAAGCCAGTCCAGGCGACTGCATACTTTCCCGTCGTGCCCAAGGCATAAACACCAGCGTTTATGTCACTTTTATTGCCTGCATATCCATCGAGTTGGACCGCTGCGCCGATCGGTGTGCCGTCCGCCTGGCACTGCTGCACGAAAATAGCGTAACTCTGGTCAGGAAGAGTGCCCGTCCAGGTTAGCACAAAATCACCCGCCGAGTTCAGAATCAGAACTCTAGAAGCATTATCTTCTCCAGCCGTATTGCCGGTCGCTTCAAATTTGATGAAAGATTCCAAGGGTGGGATTGCCGGGTCAATGCTGAGCGTAGCGACCGGCGGGGTATTATCGACCTTGTAGTTTGGATTGTCCGCTACGGCTGAATGCGTCAGTACTGCATTGTTGCCCGCGGCATCCCTCAGGGTTCCGCCGTTTGCCTCAATGCTGTTCGATTCGATCGAGATACCGTTGGCGTCGAACTGCCGATCAAGGATGGTAAATTCAAAGGTCAGTTGCTTGCCGCCACTGCCGCCGGTGTAGTCCGCATAAACCGGCTTGCCACCAATGTTCAGCGCAATGCGGGGCGTGCCACCCGTCGTGTCAACAATCGTATCCTCATTCATCGTGACCGTGACGGTGACCTTGTCCCCTGCGTTGAGCACGGAATAGGTGTTTTCGGTGTCAGACGTGAGAGCCACAGCGGTTACGGCTGGCGGCACTGCATCTTCAATCACGTCGCCAACGTTCAGCGTCACGGCCTTTTCGGTCGGATTTCCGGCCGCGTCGGTGCCGACGACGGTAAAGCTGTAGCTGCTCTTGGCTTCATAGTCCGGATTGTCGATCAGCGTCACCACCCCGGTCTGGGCGTTGATCGCGAAGGCCGCGGCATCGCCGGCCGGCTTCAGGCTCCAGGTGATCGAGCCCGCCGTGGCAGGCGCGTTGAAGTCCGTGTCGGTGCCTGCCGCGGTGTAGACCGACTGGCCGGCGCCGCTGTTCTCGGCAATCGTCGCCGCAACGCTGGCTGAAGTGATCGTCGGCCCACGTTCATCGACATTGCCGATATTCAGCGTAATCGCCTTTTCGGCGGCATTACCACCGGCATCCCTGGCGATAACGGTGAAGCTATACGTGCTCTTGGTTTCGTAATCGGGGCTGCCGACAAGGGTAACCTGGCCAGTGACCGGATCGATGCTGAGACCGGCATCGCTACCCGGCTTGAGGCTGTAGGTCACCGAAGTTGCCGTTGCGGGAGCGACGAAGTCGGTATCAGTGGCAGTGGCAGTGTAGATCACCTGACCCGGTGCACTGTTTTCAGCGATCGTCGTCGCCGCGCTACCGGAAGTGATGGTCGGAGCCACTTCATCGGCATTGCCGATGTTGAAGGTGACTGCCTTCTCGGTGGCATTGCCCGCCGCGTCCTTGGCAATGACAGTAAAGCTGTAGCTGCTCTTGGTCTCGTAATCCGGATTGCTGGCAAGGGTCACCTGGCCGGTGACCGGATCGATGCTGAGCCCGGCATCGCTGCCCGGCTTGAGGCTGTAGGTCACCGAAGTTGCCGTTGCGGGAGCCACGAAATCAGTGTCAGTCGCGGCGGCGGTGTAAACCACCCGGCCCGCACCGCTATTTTCGACAACAGTCGCAGCCGTGCTTGCCGAAGTGATCGTCGGACCACGCTCGTCGACATTGGTGACGTTGACGGTCACCGTTTGCTCGCTGGCATTGCCCGAAGGGTCCGTCGCAACAACCGTAAACGTATAGCTCGCCTTGGTTTCGTAATCGGCAGTCCCGGAAAGGGTGACCTTGCCGGTGACCGGATCGATCGTGAGACCTGCATCGCTGCCCGCCTTCAGGCTGTAGGCAACCTTGCCCTTGTTGTCCGCCGCCTGGGCGACGTAGACCTGCGATCCGGCCGGGCTGTTCTCGGCGATCGTCAGGTCCTTAGGCCCATAGAGGAACACCGGGGCCTGCTTGTCCGATGCCAGCGCAAAAGTCGCGCCGCCGCCAAGCGCGGCAAGGCCGCCAACAACATAAAGCGCAGCATTGCCGCCTTCGACCGCCAGCGCATCAAGGGCAATGCCCGCTGCCATATCGGTTGCCGGAGCACCCTCCAGCAGGATCACGCCGCGGGCCTGGCCGCCATCGATAATAACCGCTTCCCGAACACCGTCCTGCTCGGCAGTAACGACAACGTCGCCGTTAACTTCAGCAACACTGACTTTCTCAATTACCTTGCCAGTCTTTTTATCGACCACGACAATCTTGGACTTGGCAGGAATCTTTACGCGCGGGGCATTCTCAACGCGTTCCATGGACACCGGCTCAACTTTGCCTGTGACAGAATTACGATAAACCACATGGAAGCGCATAAGTAAGAAGCCTTAATATATTGATTTACATCACTATAATAGGGTTAGCCTATAAGTCTAGGCCCTAGTTGCTCGATGATGCTTGGTTCAAGACCTCACATTTGCGAAAATCGGTTCACGCAGGATCGCCAGTTTCTGAAATCCGCCTTGTCCCAACGAAGTCGCGCAAGACCGCAGACTTTTCGGGCAAGCGGCTAATCACATCATCAGGGGAATGGTCGTGGGAGTTGCCAGCACGATAGAGGCAGTTTTCGTCAATGGGGCAAGTCGACCAGATCAAAATGCCTTCGGCGGATTGCGACATCTGTAAGTGCCATGTTGCCCTCCCACTCTTCCGGGGATCACATCTTTGCAAATACCCCCACACTTGGGGGTATTTTGCTCGCCCCCTGCTAGATACCCCCCAATCATACCCCCAGATAGCCATGACTGGAGTTGAACGCAGGTGAACGCAAGCGGGCCTTGGCCGCTCAATACGTTGGATTTTGGCGACTTGTCCAGCCAAATTCGGACACTGGCGAACAGGGGGGGTGGAGCGGGTAGCGGGAATCGAACCCGCATAACCAGCTTGGAAGGCTGGGGCTTTACCACTAAGCTATACCCGCATGGCCGTTTCGGCTTGCCGCCGCCCTATGCGCGAATGCGCGGGCGTGGTCAATGATTAGGCGTCACTCCAAATCACCTGACGGCCCAAAGAAAATGGCCCCGGCGCTATTCGCACCGGGGCCATTTTCTTGCCTGAGGCGGGAAAGGCTTAATGGCCCTTCTTGTCCGCCCAGATGTTGCGATAGCTCATGTAGCCGAGGATCGTAGCGAACAGCATGAAGCCGATCCACACGAAGCCGGTCTGGTGACGCTGCTCAAGCTCAGGCTCGGCAGTCCACACCAGGAACGCCGCGACGTCCTTGGCCATCTGTTCCTTGGTCGCCTTGGTGCCATCCGAATAGGTGACCAGGTCGTCCGAAACGAGCGGCGGCGGCATCGCGATGTTCAGGTTCGCGAAGTATGGGTTGAAGTGCATGTTCGCGCCGGTCTTCGAATCCGGGAAGTCACGGACCATCGCGGCCGGCTGGTTTTCGTAACCGGTCAGCAGCGAATAGACATAGGCCGGCCCTTCGTGGCGAGCCTTGGTGATCAGCGACAAGTCAGGCGGATTGCCGACACCGGCATAGGTCACGTGCGGGAACTTGTCCGCAGGCGTGCCGGGACGGTCCTTCATTTCGCCGGTCAGCGGATCCTTGGCATTGATCGTCGCCTTGGCAGCGATCGCCTTGATCTCGGCTTCGTTGTAACCCAGCGCGGCCAGGTTGCGGTACGAAACCTGGCTGATCGAGTGGCAAGCCGCGCAGACGTTCTGGTAGACGGCAAAGCCACGCTGCAGCTGGGCTTCGTCGAACTTCCCGAAAATGCCGTTGCTCGGCAGGTCCAGTTCCTTCGGCTTCTTGTGATAGACCTGCTCGGCGGTCTTGGCGGGCGGCTCGGTGATGTAGTTCACCGCGCCGGTGCCGAAACCAAGCAGCAGGGCCAGCGAGAAAAATGCGCCGACGGCGAGAGAGATGATGCGGATCATGGTGTCTCTAGTCCCTCTCTAGATTAGCCCTGGCCGCCGTCAGCAGCCTTGTCGTCCGAGCCGAGGACGGCTTCGGTGATCGAGAAAGGCAGCGGTTCGGGGCGCTCGATCGAAGAAACGATCGGGACGATGATCAGGAAGTGAGCGAAGTAGTACAGCGATGCCAGCTGGCTGAGCATCACGAAGGGTTCCTGGGCTGGGGCGCCACCGCAGTAGAACAGCACCAGCATGGCCGGTACGAGGCCGAACCAGAAAAACTTGCGATACAGCGGACGATAGCTGCCCGAGCGGACCGGCGAGCGGTCGAGCCACGGCAGGAAGAACCATACCAGGATCGCCGAGAACATCGCCAGCACGCCCATCAGCTTGGCCGGCACGATCAGGAAGTCGACCGTGAAGGCGCGCAGGATCGCGTAGAACGGCCAGAAGTACCATTCAGGGACGATGTGCGCCGGGGTCTGCATCGGGTTGGCCGGGATGTAGTTGTCCGGATGGCCCAGAGCGTTCGGCATGAAGAACACGAACGCGCTGAAGATGACCATGAACAGACCGACGGTCCAGCCATCCTTGCCCACGTAGTAGGGATAGAACGGCACGGTGTCGGATTCGCTCTTCACTTCGACACCGGTCGGGTTCGCCGAACCCGGGATGTGCAGGGCCCAGAGGTGC